>CADCWH010000361.1 GCA_902806395.1 uncultured Thermomicrobiales bacterium
ACCCACCGGCGCTACGGGCGACCGGTTCGGACCTGGAACTCTTGACGACCGAGCGGGAAGCCTCACCAACCACCCTGGGTGCATCCCGGTCTCGCTGCCCGTCGGCCGGGCGGGGCCGAGACGCCGGACCGAACACCCGGTCGACGATCGCCCACTCGTCGGCAGAGCCCGTCCCCGCGGTGCGCGGCCCGCCGCTGCGCTCACGCGAGAGCGGAGGCGCATCATTCGCTGTTGAGCGCCTTGACTTACGATCCACGCATACTCACCATCGGAAGAGACCCACGGAGCACTGTCGGGGACGGACCGGCCGACGTGTCCCGGCCCGGCGCCATAGGCCACCCCATCGCCCACTCGGCATAAGCGGCGCGCGATCGCGAATCGTCCACGAACACCCAGTGTACCAGCCGGACCGGGACCGATCCCTGGTGTCCGTACAGTCCGAATGAGGTCATGGTGATCGGTCCAGAACTCGTCTCCCCGGGAGACACACCAGGAGAACCCTAGGATCACGGTGTCTTCGTCCGGTCCAGATCGGAATCGGTGACCCTCGTTCGTACCCTCGCAGCGTCGCCCCGGACCGATCGCGTCGGGTGCCGGGCCGAACCCCCGGTATACTGGCGATCCATGGCCCTTCCCGAAGGTCCGGTGGCAGGGGGACGCGGGACGCTCCGAGCCACATCGCAGGGCACGATACCCAGGACTCATGCCCACCCGCCAAAGGTACGCAAAGGAGCACGCGTGGACCAGCCGGAGAACGATCACCTGGCGGCGGCCGTCACGCGGGGCGGCCCCGGCAAGCGGGAGGTCGACCTCTACGTCCGCACCTACACTACCCTCCTCCAGAGCACCGGCGCCATCGGCATCAGCAGCCTGGAACCCGCCCACCTGACGGCCGCCTCGAGTCTGCACGCCGGGGCGACCGAAGCTGCCCCGGACATGAACGCCTTCATGTACTCCACGCTGCGGCTGCCGGACTGCATCAGCGACGTCGAGCACATCATCCTGGCCCAGTCACGCCGGGCCTTCGCCCTAGCCGGCTTCACCGATCTGGCTCGGTGGCAGTCCGCCTCCGCACCTGGTCGCCGCCGCCGCTGGTCCTATGACGGCGCATCTACCCTTGCCGCCTATATCGCCTCTGCCTCGGACCTGGACGACCTGATCCCGACCATCGTCGCCTACCAGATCGAGTGGAACAAGTTCCACCGGCTGATCGCTGACCAACCCGCAGTCGCCAGAGCGATCCGCCACCGCGCCGGTCTTCCGAGCCCGGACGCACCAAACGATGCGGAGCAGCCCACATCCGCCCTCGACCCGGACCAAATCCGGGCCGCCCTGCTCATTGCCGAGGACGACTGGAACCGTCTGGCGTCGACCTGGGGCGACACCTTCTGGCCAACCTTGGCGAAGATGGCCGCCAAGCGGAAGCGGACCTCCCTCCGGATGCTCGGGGGCAGCTACCTCGGCTATGCCCGCTCGACGCGCCAATGGTGGGCGCCGGTCGTCGCGACCATCGATCAACTCGGTCTCCGCGACCGGCCCTACTATTTCGTCTCCTCCAACACGCACGGCCTCGTCAACGTCCTCTCCGGCACGGCCCATCGACGACGCGACGCCCTGACAGCCTTCGTTCGCGAGGGGAACGACCCGGATCTCCTCCCGCACCTGACCCAAATCGAAACGGGCGAGAGCCGCGCCTCCCGCGATAATCTGCTCTACTTCGCCGCCCGCGGTTACTTTGCGCGGGAGGGGATGGATGCCGAGCGGATCCGTCGCAGCGACGAGGAGCGGGCGGTCGGCATTCACCACGTCTCGCCGACCGGGGCGATCGATGTCGGCGTCCAGATCATCGAGTTGGACAAACTGGATCCCTCCGTCTTCGACGGCCGCCTGGCCGGGGGCGCGGGCCGGCGCGACGAAGCGATCGATCCGGACGACGGCCTCCGGGCCGACGGTTTCAACCCCCGAGAGGCGGGCTCAGACGCGATCATCATCAATATCAACTATCCGCTCGGCCTGGCCGCCTATCACATCTTGAGCCAGATCGGCATGTTCGCCGACCCACCCCGCGGGGTCTACATCCTCGGCAAGGCCGCCACCCTTAATGGCCGGATCGGCGACGTGATGATCGCCGACGTGGTCTACGACGAACACTCTGGGAACACCTACTGGTTCGACAACTGCTTCTCCTACCAGAACCTGGCCCCCTACCTCGTCTTCGGCGCCGCCCTCGACCACCAGAAGGCCGTCACCGTCAAGGGCACCTATCTCCAGAACCAGGGGTATCTCGACTTCTATTATCGGGAGAACTACACGGTCGTCGAAATGGAGGCCGGCCCGTTCCTCAACGCGGTCTATGAAGACATCAACCTGCGGCGTTATCCGACCGACGAGGCGATCAACCTCCGGTCCGCCACACCGGGCCAGATGGACCTCGGCATCCTCCACTACGCCTCCGACACTCCCTACACGCGCGCCCACACCCTCGGTGCCCGGGGACTCTCCTTCTTTGGACTCGACTCCACCTACGCCTCCACGATCGCGATCCTCCGCCGCATCTTCGATCGCGAACGTCTCCGGCTTGAATCTGACGCACCCCCCGGCACCCGTGGAACATCACGGCGACCCTGACGGACGTTCTCACGTTTCCCAAGCTCCACATTGGCCGACTCTCGCACGTTGGTCCGCTCGCAGAACCACGATGCACGGGATTCGGGATGGCTGGTCAACCCCGTCCGATACTCGACCGGGCACTCTCGACACCACACGATGCCCAAGACACCAGGCAATTGGTCTACGGGCCGGCGACACCTCGGGGCGAAGCGACCAACGCTGGCGATCGCTACGGTGTTGACGTCCCAGCAAACCTTAGTCGGCCGGTCCGCCGAGTGCACTCGGCGTCCCCCTGTCGCCGTGCTCCCCTAATCCACGCTCGACCGATCGCTGGTAGAATCGGGGCCATCCTATCAACGCCTGGCACCAGCGGTGCTGGTTCATCCCATCTCGTACGGGAGGCCAACCATGGTCTACTGCCCCGACTGCCGCGCCGAGAACGACGCGGCCGCTACCTTCTGTGACAATTGTGGCCGGCGTCTCGATGACGTTGCCGAGGCCCAGGCCACCATGGACCAGACCTCGGGGACCAGGGGGGCCGCGGTCCAGGGCCGGCGCCTGGCGGACGACGGCCTCCCGATCGGCGAGGACCTCGACGGCCAGCCTGGGGGTGAGCGGATCCTTTGGTCCGGCCGCCCGAGTCGCCTGTTCTCCCCCGTCAAGTCGCTGATGAACCGCTACAAATTGACCAATGAGCGCCTGATGATCGACCACGGCTTCGTGGGTCGCCGCACCGAGGAGATTGACCTCTACCGCGTCAATGATGTCTCGGTGAAGCAGAACCCCGGCGAGCGCGTCGGCGGGTTCGGCGACATCACGATCGAGACCACCGACGCCACGGCTCCCATCAAGACCCTCCACAACGTCGCTGACCCTGACCGCGTCAAGGACATCCTCCGCGAGGCCGCGCGAGCCGAACGACAGCGCCGCCG
>CADCWH010000362.1 GCA_902806395.1 uncultured Thermomicrobiales bacterium
CCGACACCGGCACCCTCCCGGTCTTCCTGGCGACCTTCGTCGGCGATCGCACGATCGACTGGGGTGGCGTCGCCTCGAACGGGGTGCTCGTCATCCTTCCGCTGGTCGTCCACGGCCTGCTCGTCCAGCGTAACCTCATCAGGGGCCTCACCATGGGCGCGATGAAGGGGTGAGCCGGGCTGAGGCGCGGATGCCTGGGGACGGGCCGGCACCACCCCCTGACCGTTTGGTCAGGATCGTTTCCACGTATGAATAGGACCCTGAAATGGCCGAGCTTGCTGGACCGACCCGACTGGACGTGGAGGAGGAAGGCGGCCGGATTGTTGTCGTCACCCCCGTCGCGCGACTTGTAGTGACCCTGGCGCCGCTCGCGATCGAGCTGGCGACGGCAGACGGCACCCCGCTCTTGGCCCCGCCGTCGGGCGCAGCAGCGGCCCTGGCGCTCGATCCGCGGCGCCCGCTCCCGGCCCACGGGGACGACGCGGCCCTCCACCCCTCGGCGCGCTACCTCGGGCTGACCTACGGCGTCGACGGGGCGTTGCTGGGTAGCTACGTCAGCGCCGGGCGGGCGCCACGGTGGTACGCCCTGACCGCCGTTGAGCGGTGGGAGTTGGCGGGGCCGACGATCCGCCTTCAGGCGACGACGAACGACGTGATCGGGCGGACCGCGACCGTCGGGCTGGAGTTCCTCGATGACGCCACCGTCCGCGTCCGCGTGCACCTGGACCGGACGGTGGGTGTGGTCGAGATGGGCCTCGCCGCGGCAGCGACCCCGGACGAGGGCTTCTTCGGACTGGGCGAGCGTTTCGCTCGGGGCAACCACCGCGGTCACGAGGTCCTGAACTGGACGGAGGACGCCTGTTTCGACCCCCGGCCCGGGCACGACTGGACCTACTGGCCGGTCCCCTTCTTCCTCTCGAGTCGCGGTTACGGGGTGTATCTCGACACCACCCGCCGGGCGGTGTTCCGAATGGCCAGCGACCGCCCAGACGCGTGGCAGGCCAGCGCCGACGGCACGACTCTCGACGCGGTGCTCCTCGCCGGACCGGACCCGCTGGACGTCGTACGGCGGTTCACGGCGCTGACCGGCCGACCGCCGTTGCCTGCCCCATGGGCTTTTGGGGTCTGGAAGACGACCTTGGGTGGAGCCGACGCCGTCCGCACGGAAGCAAGGCGGTTGCGCGACGAAGACCTTGGGGTAAGCGCCCTTTGGGTCTACGACTACCTCGACCTCGACAACAACTCCGGCTGGAACTCGGCGATGGGCTACCCGGAGGGGGAGTACGGCGACCTCCCGGGCCTCGTCGCCGACCTGCACGAGGCCGACGTGAAGGTGCTCGGCTACGTGAACCAGTATTTCATCGTCGGGCGGCCCCGAACCGACGAGGGCATCGCCAAGGGCTACTTCCTGAAGTGCCCCGACGGCAAGCCGTATCTGGTGCCGGGACCCGACCCGAACCCGGAGGTTGGCATCCGCTATGGCAGCATCGCCCTCTACGACCCGACCCACCCTGAGGGTCGGTCCTGGTGGCAGGAGATGCTGCGGCGCCTGCTGACGAAGACCGGGTTCGACGGGTGGATGCACGACTTTGGCGAGTACGTCCCTCGCGACGCGGTATTCGCCGACGGGCGGACGGGGGACGAGATCCGCAACTTGTACCCCACCCTCTACCACCAGACCGGGGCCGAGGCGTGCCGCGAGGCCAAGCCGGATTTCGCGTTCTTCGTCCGTTCCGGCTACACCGGCTCGAATCGGTGGGCGCCCGCGGCGTGGCCCGGCGATCAGCACACCGACTGGTCACCGGACCGGGGCCTGCCGAGCATCGTCCCGGCCGCTCTCTCGGTCGGGATGTGCGGCACCAACGGTTGGGGGCCCGATATCGGGGGCTTCTTCGAGGCGTACGACGGGAGCGGCGCGGCCCGCTCCACCGAACTCTGGATCCGGTGGTGCCAGTTCGGGGCGCTCACCCCGATCATGCGCGATCACCTCGGGCCGAAGCGGATGACGACGCCCGAGGCCGTCGATCTCTGGTCCAACAATCGGACGATCGACACGTGGCGCCGATTTTCCCGGCTCCACAACGCCCTGGTGCCCTACCTGTACGCCTACGCCACCGTGGCCCACGAAACCGGCATCCCGACCATGCGCCACCTCGCCCTCCACCACCCGGACGAGCCCGAGGCGCTCGGCCAAGACCACCAGTACCTGCTCGGCAGCGAGATCCTGGTTGCCCCGGTCGTCACCGACGGCGCAACGACGCGCCGCGTCTGGTTTCCCCCGGGCCCGTGGTTCGGTTTTTGGGACGACGCCCGCCACGACGGCCCCGGCTACGTCGATGTCGCGGCCCCGATCGAGCAGATCCCGCTGTTCGTCCGTGGGGGTGCTGTGTTGCCGCTGCTCGGAACGCCCGTCGTCTCGCTGGCCAACACCGGTCCGACCGAGCTCCTGGCAAACCTCGAACTCCGGTTCGCACCGACCGGGTCGTCGGGGACCGCAGCATTCACGTTCCACGACGGCAGTACCGTCGTTGTCCGCGAGGACGAAGGGCGCGTCGCGTTCGACTTTGGAGAGGAGTTCCGGGGGCGCCGCGTCGTCGTGCGTGTGCCGCGATCTACCGAGATTACCCATGCCTCCGCCGACGGCGTCGAGGCCCCGTTCGCGACCGATGATCCCGGACAAGACGCAAGGTGGAATGCCGTGGGCAATCCCGGCACCGTGGTCCGCACGCCCCGCGGCGTCCTGGAGTTGGTCCTTCGAACACGACAGTAGGGACACCGCCGGATGCACTGACTCCCGATCGCCGTCCCGAGCATTTGTGCAACCGTCGGCGTTAGATCTGCAGACCGATGGGGGGGCGATCGCAGCCGGCTAAGAAG
>CADCWH010000363.1 GCA_902806395.1 uncultured Thermomicrobiales bacterium
CGACCACCGACTCCGGTGAACCGGAGGAAGTCGCCGCGTCGAATGCGTCTAACCAGGCGGACAATTCGGGCCGGGAGCGTAGCCTCGCCAGGTTCCCGCTCACCGGATTGCCAGGACCCAGCCCAGGCCCATCGCCGCCGTTGCCAACGCCACGCAGGGGAAGCAGGTCACCATCCCAGCCCGTCGATCCATCCCAAACGCCGCCGCGTTCGTCCCGACCAGGGCCACCACCAACGCCGAGGCCCACCAGACCGGACCCGGCTGGGAAGTCAATACGGGGGCCAGAGGCGCGGCCAACAGCGGAGCCGACAGCGTTGCCGCCCAGCAGGCCAGACGGGCGCGCCGGAACCCGAGCAGGCTACTCACGCTCCGGATCCCCGCCCGCCGGTCACTCGCCGTGTCGGGCAACGATTGGGCGAGGTGGACTCCGACGACCGCCATCGCCCCCAGCGGGTAGAGCATCAGGAGTCGCGCCTCGAACCCCCGCACCGCCTCCCAGACCCACAGAGGCAACAGCGGCAGCGCCACCAAGTAGGGTAGCCACGAGTACAGCGTCCGCTTGAAGACTACGTCGTAGGCGAGCCCAGCCCCGGTCCCGAGCCAGACGAGCAGGAGCGATACCGGCCCTAACCCGGCCGCCGCGATCGTCATCACCCCAAGCGAGGACCAGGTCAACACCCACGCCGCTCGCCGGGAGACGATCCCGGCCGGGATCGGCTTGTCTGGCTTGGCCAGGGCGTCCAGATCCGCATCGACCAACTCGTTGACCGCCCCGATCGCCAGTTGCCCGGCGAACATCGCGATCATCACCCGGATGAGCGTCTCAGCAGGAGGCCACCCCCCCGCCGCTAGCATCGCCACACCGGCGGTCATCCCCAACACCACCATGATCGGCCCCGGGTGCGGGAGGGCAATCCACGCCATGACCGTCCGGCGGGCCCCTGCCCACCCGACTGACGGCACGCCGGAGACCGAGTCACCACTGGACACGACGACGCCACCGCCGGGGGGCGGGGGGAGGTCCAATGGAGTCGCCGTAGAGACTGGAGCGGGCGGGCGTCGGGCCATGCCATCAGGATCGGAGGTCACGAGAGGCTTGTCAATCGACGCCCCGAGGTCAAACGCCCCAGCGTTCGGTCGCCCGATCAACGCGCGAGGTCACCGTCGGGCTCACGATCGCGATCACGGTCGCGGTCAGATCCCCCCGGCCCCGGCCTCTGAGCCGTCCAGGTCGGCCGGGATCACCAGGTCGCCGGTCAGGTCATCGTCACGCCGGGCCGGATTGACCAGGACCCTCACCTCGCGGGCCCCCGCCGCCAGCAGCAGGTCTCCGACCGTGGCCGCCCGGCCCGTGGCCTGGACCAGGATCACCGAGGCGTCCGCGGTGATATCCTCCAGACCCAGGTCGGCAGTGATCCCCGTACGCGCCAGACTGGTCCTAATATCGCCCCGAACCGGGTCGAGGACGCGGACCAGGTGTCCGTAGCCCGCACCGTGCAGGCGGGCCAGCGCGACCGGGATCTCGGCCGACCCGACGATCGCGATCACCGTCTCGGCACCCGGCGCCGTCCCGATCGTCCAGCCCGTCGGGGTCGCGCGGGCAGCATCATGCCGGGACCGGGACCGACGCCGTGATTGCCACCCCTGACTCGGCATGCGCTCACTCCCAAACGGCAACACACTGCGGTCGCGTCACGACCCGTGACCCGCTCTCCCCTGGCTCCCGAAGCTCGCTACCTACCAGAACAGCGAGCGATAGTGCGACCGCTCCTCAACGGGCCACTGCGGTCCGCCATCTGGCGTGGTGCCGTCGGGCGAGATTCGATCCTCAGGACGCCTAACGCGTCTCTGGAGCCGGTGTCGCGGCCTGGACGGCCGTCACGTCGTCGTGGCGCTCCTCGAACTCGACCACCTCGCGACGCAACGTCTCCTCGACCGGGACCTGCTCCGTGATCCGCTTCCGGGTCACATGGATCTCTTCGGTCAACATCAGTCGCTTCTCGGTGAAGAGGACCTCCTCGATCACCGGGATGATGAGGGTGTCGCCCTCCTGGCGTGGCCCGGGCGCAGCCTCCACCTGTCGGTTGATCGCGAAGCGCTCGACCGATACCTGCTCTCGCTCGACACCGACCGAGGTGCTGACCGGCACCTCCTCGACCCGCTTGTGGATTACCACCGCACCCAGGTCGGTCTCGTGGGTCTCGGGGATCAAGACCTCTTCCCGCACCGGGATCACCAGTTCGTCGGCGCTGGCCGCACCTGAGGTGGCGGAGGTAGGCTCGGTGCCGACCAGGTCGCCGCTGGCCCCCACAGGTTGGTCCGTCGTTCGGCCGGTCGTCACGACTTCGGCCGTCACGTCGGACATGGGCTGCGACAGGTCCACCCCAAGGCCCGTCCCGGAGACGCCTGCCGAGTCGGCCGTGATCGGCTCGTCCAGCATCTCTGCCCCGGTCAATCCGGCGGCGGTCACGATCCCGATATCGTCGATGTCGTCCCAGCGGACCGCAAGCTCGGTCGTCTCCGGGTCACCCGAGTCCGAGATCACCTCCTCGACCGTCCCGGTCCTGCCGTCACTGGAGACCACGGACATGCCGGGCAGAAATGTCTCGGGACTCGATCCTGAATCAGACATCGTCAGCAATCTCCTCTGTGGCGAGCGCCGCTCTCGACACGGCCACCCGGCGCGTGGAGGTCGACGCCCAGCCCGATCGGCCCCGGCGGCGTGCCATTGTGGCACATGGCGGCGACTCGCTCTCGGCGTCACGGTGCAATCCGCGTACCAGGCACGCTGGCATCGGTTCAACGGCACGCCCGAGGGCCCGGCCCCCGTGTCAACCGGTCACGTCCGGCGGGGTGGTATTGGCTGTCCTGGTCAAGGGGCGGACCGCATGGCTCCTAGTCCCCGGGACACCCGACGTCCCCAGAGTACGTGATGCCCTGCCGGGCCTCGGCAGGGCACCACCGGGATACGTCGGTTGAGGTCAGGACGCCGGGGACACCCTCGGGGCTCCGAGCCGTCCCCCATCGTTTCCAGGGGGTGAGACCTTAGTCAGCCCCGACAGCCGCGGTGGCAGTCGGCTCGTAGAGGCGATGAATGTATTCGATCACCATCCGGCGGGCTGAGAAGGCGGGCCCGACCGTCCGGATCGCCTCCTTGGCGACCTTGCTCCATTCGATCGGGCAATTCGTCACGTCCCGATGGTAATAGAGCGGCACGACGACGTTCTCCAGCAGCGAGTAGATCGCTTCCGCCTCGGCGGCGTCCTGGGCGTGTTCCTCGAGCGGCGCCGGATCGATGCCCCAGCCGTTGCTGTTGTCTGGCTCCCACCCCTCACACCACCAGCCGTCGAGGATGCTCAGGTTCGGGATGCCATTGGCGGCGGCCTTCATGCCGCTCGTGCCGCTGGCCTCGTAGGGCGCCCGCGGGTTGTTCAACCAGACATCGACCCCAGAGACCAGATAGCTGGCCAGCTCCATGTCGTAGTCCTCGGCGAAGGCGATCCGCCCCCCGAACCGGGGATCCCGGGCATGGTTGACGATCTCCTGGATCAGCAGCTTGCCACCGTCGTCGGCCGGGTGCGCCTTGCCGGCGAAGATGATCTGGACCGGCCGCTCCGGGTCGTTGACGATGCGGGCCAGCCGCTCCGGGTCCCGGAACAGCAGCGTCGCCCGCTTGTACGTCGCGAACCGCCGCGCGAACCCGATCGTGAAGTGACTGCTGTCGAGCCACGGCCCCGAGGCCACCGCCTGTGAGGGGTCGAACCCGCCTCCGGCCCACCTCCGACGCGACCGCTCGTCCAGGAAGTCGATCAGGTCCTGCTTACATGCCCGGTGGACTTCCCAGAATTCCTCTTCCGGAATCGACCGCACTCCCTCCCAGGCCAGCGACTGGTCCTGGTTCTCCCTCCAGGTAGGCCCGAGGTAGCGGTCGAGCAGGGCCTGGATCCGCGGCGTGATCCAGGTCGGCAGGTGGACCCCGTTGGTGATCGAGGTGATCGGGATCACCGGGGGGGACACGCCTGGCCAGATATCCCGCCACATCTCCCGGGTGATCTCCCCGTGCCGCTCGCTGACGCCATTGCGGTGCCCTGCCAGCCTCAGCGACAGGGCGGTCAGGTTGAACCCGTCGCCAGACTCGACGTGGTGCCCGAGCGCGAAGAAGGTCTCCCGGTCGATCCCCATCTCGTGCCAGAAGTCCCGGAAGTAGCGATCCATCTGGTCTCGACCGAACACGTCGTGCCCGGCCGGGACTGGGGTGTGGCTGGTGAAGACCGTGGTCTGCCGGACCGCCTCAGCGGCCCGCTCATAGTTCTCCCCGCCGACGACGTGCTCGCGGACTCGCTCCAGCAGGTGAAATGCCGCGTGACCCTCGTTCGCATGCCAGTAGTCTGGATGGATGTCCATCGCCCGCAGGGCACGCACCCCGGCCAGGCCGAGGATGACCTCCTGCCGCAGGCGATGTTCACGGTCGCCGCCATAGAGGCGCGACGACACGGTGCGGGTCCAATCCGGGTTGCCATCCACGTCGGCGTCGAGCAGGAAGATCGGGACCCTGCCCACCAGCACCTGCCAAACCGCCACCTTGAGAGGTGCCGGCGTGTCGGCGAACGGGATCTCGATCACCACCTGCGTGCCGTCCGAGTTCAACACTCGGGTCGTCGGCTCGTCGTCCGGTCCGAAATCGGCCGTCACGTCCTGCTGCCAGCCCGAGTGGTCCAGGCGCTGCCGGAGATAGCCCTGGCGATAGAGCAACGAGACGGCGACGACCGGCAGGCCGAGGTCGCTGGCTTCCTTGAGATGGTCACCGGCCAGTACGCCCAGGCCACCGGAGTAGATCGGCAGGGCCGGATGCAAGCCGAACTCGGCTGAGAAGTAGGCCAGCCGCTTCTTACCCAGCCCTGCCTCGTGCCGCGAGACCCAGGTCGGCGTCGATGGGTCGAGCATCGCGTCGAAATCGGCGATGACTTGGTCGTAGGCGGACAAGAAGAGGTCGTCACTCGCCAATTCGTCGAGCCGCGACGGACCGAGGCGCCGCAGGAATGGCACCGGATTATGGTTGCAGGCGTCCCAGAGGGTCGGGCTCATACCACGAAACAAACCCCGGGCCGGCTCGTGCCAACTCCACCAGAGGTTGTAGGCGAGGTCGGCGAGGCGGCCGAGGCGCTCCGGCACCTCCACCCTCGGGCCGGAGGTGGCCGGCAGGTTCTCAGTCATCGGCGGGAATCTCCTGGTCGGTGGTCGCGCGAGCGAGTTCAACGATGCCACGGCTCGCCGGCGGCGCGCCCCGAAGATGCGCACGGCGGGGCGGGACGGATGGTATGACGCCCGGTGATCGCGATCCCACGAGGCTTGGGCGCGGGACCATTCGTCCGGTTTCCTTCCGGCGACGTGGCTATCGCCGGACCATCTCCGGTACCGGCCCCACGCCACCTCACCCACGTCTCTCGAAGACTAGCAGCACACTCCGGACCCGTCCATCGACGGGCGACACAGCCAGCCCGGCCCCCGGACGATGGGTGGTTCCAGGGCACCGCGGCCTCACGAGTCAATCTGGCTCCGGAGGGAGGAGACCGGTTCGCCTCGCGCCCCCGGTCACTTCATGATCGACCACGACCATGCCCCGCCGGTGACGGCAATGGGCCGACCGCTAGCCCGGCGGCATCACCGGCCAGAGGTTCATCTCCTGCGTCCAGGCTCTGGCCGGTTGGCGTAGCAGGAAAACGATCGCGTCGGCCACGTCTTCTGGTTCCAGGTAGGCTTTGCCACCGGGATCGGCCCGCTTCGCCTCGGCTGATCCACCGGCGAAATCCGTCAAGATCGAACCGGGCAGCACCGTGCTCACCTTGATCCCGTCCGCACCGACCTCGGACGCCAGCGATTGCATGAACCCCATCAGGCCGAACTTCGAGGCGCTATAGGCGGCCAGGTTCGCGTAGCCCTGCTTCCCGGCCCCGCTCCCCACCGCCACGATCGCCCCACCCCCCCGTCGGCGCATCGGCTCGATCGCCGCCCGGGTCCAGAGGAAAACCCCGGTCAGGTTGGTCCGCAGCGTCTCGTCCCACTCGGCCAGACCATACCCCTCGACCGGGCCGTAGAGCCCGACTCCGGCCGCACAGACTAGCACGTCGGCGCCCCCGAACGTCCGCTCGACCGTGGCCATCGCCCCCGCCACCGCCG
>CADCWH010000364.1 GCA_902806395.1 uncultured Thermomicrobiales bacterium
CCAGCCCGAACCTGGCCCTCTGGGCAATGGTCGGCGCCGATGTCTGTAAGACGACCCCGTTCGTCGCCCCCTTACCCGACCGGGGCGCCGAGGACCCGGATGAATACGAAGCAGAGCAGCAGCACGATCACGAAGGTGGTGACGGCCAGGGCCGAGCCGTAGCCAAAGGAGAGATTCTGGAACAAGGTTCGATAACTGTAGAGGGTGAGCGTCTCGGTGGCACGGCCGGGGCCGCCATTGGTGAGGACCACCGGCAGGTCGAACATCCGGGCCGCGTCGATCAGACGAAACAGCAGGGCGACCAAAATCGTCGGCTTCAGCAGAGGCAGGGTGATTCGCCAGAAGGACTGCCAGGCGGTGGCGCCGTCGAGTGCGGATGCTTCGTTCAGGTCGCTCGGGATCAGTTGCAACCCGGCGAGGAGCAGCAGGGCGACGAACGGGGTCGTCTTCCAGACATCGGCACCGACCATCGCCCAGAGGGCCAGGTTCGGGCTGGCGATCCACGGCTCGTAGCTGGAGAGGATGCCGATGTCGGAAAGGATCCGGTTCATCACGCCGTATTCAGTCTGGTAGACCAGTTGCCAGACTTTGGCGGCGACGACGGTGGTCAGGGCCCAGGGGACGAGGACGGCGGCCCGCGTCAGGCCCCGGCCCGGGAACGATCGGTTGATCACGAGGGCAATGGCCAAGCCGAGGACGAATTCCAGGGCAACGGTCGCACCGGCGACGGTGCCGGTGACGCGCAGGGCGTTGAAGAACCGGTCGTCGGAGAGGATTTGCCGGTAGTTATCGACCCCTTCCCAGGTGCGGGGTGTGTTTGCGAATCGGAGGTTGATCCGCCACAGGCTGAGCCAGACCGCCCGGCCCAGCGGGAAGAAGGCCACGAACGCAATCGTCGCCAGGGCCGGCAGCACCAGCCAGAGGGCGAACAGGGCCTCGGAGCGCTGCTGGGCCGACCACCGCCGGGAGACGGTCACCGGCGATGCGGTCTCGGGCACGGGGGCGACGCGGTCGGGTCGGGTGATCGCCATGGGCACCTCCGCGACGCACGGGGCCGGGAGCGCGAACGCTCGCGCTCCCGGCCGGAGTTCGGCGGGTCAGACGGGGTGGGGAACTATGTTCTCCACCCCGTGGGGACGCCTAGCTACTGAGGACCTGTTCGATGCCCTCGACCATGTCGCCGACGGCCTGCTCGGGCTCCTTGGCCTGGGTCATCACCTCGGCAAAGTTCGGCTGCAGCACATCAGCCGACATCTGGCTGTAGTACGGGCTGACCGGGCGCGGCTTGAGCGATTCGAAGGCAGCGCTGAGCCGGTCAACATAGGGGTACTTGGCGCGGACTTCCTCCGCTTCCAAGACCGCGGTTCGAGCCGGCAAGCTGCCATTGCCCAGGTAGCGGGCGGTCTGCTGCTCGACCGAGGTGAGGAACTGGATCGCGGTCGCCGCCTGCTCGGGGTAGCGGGAATTGACCGAGATGCCGAGCATCCAGGCACCGAGGCAGCCGGGACCGGGTTCGGCACCGGTCGCGGACGGGAGCGGCGCCACGTCCCAGAGGCCCTTGACCGCTGACGTGTCGGCGTCCATCGCGGAGGTGGCGGTGATCCACATCCGGAGGAAGACCGCCCTGCCCTCGACGAACACGTTCTGGGCGTCGGGCCCTGTCGCCATCGTCAGCGTCGATTCGGGGGAGATCTTGTCGGTGTAGATGTAGTTGACGAGCCGGGTCAGGCTATCGACCGCCGCCGTGCCCTCGCCGAGGGCGACCCCGCCCTCGGCGTCAAGGATGTCACCGCCGTGGCCCCAGAGGTGCTCCAGCCAACTGATCAGGCCACCCTCGGTCTGGGCCGCCTGGAAGATGAAGCCGGACCGGTCGGCGGTCTGCAACTGCTTGGCGGCCGTGACCAGCTCGTCGTAGGACTTCGGCGCTTCGAGGCCCGCCTCCTCGAGGAGGTCCTTGCGGTAGAAGAGGCCGGGGCCGTTGTTGTACCAGGGGATGCCGTAGATCTCGCCGTCGTAGGTGGCGCCCTGGATCGTGCCGGAGAAGAAGGCCTCCCGGTCCGCGTCGGGCAGGGCGTCGGAGATGTTCGCCGTCCAGCCAGCGGCGGCGAACTCGGGCACGAAGGGGACATCCATCGAGACGATGTCGGCCGATTCGTCGCCCGCCGTGGCGACGGTGACGAACTTGTCGTGCAGGTCGGTGGTCGTGGCCCCTTGCTCCTGGTAGCTGATCTGGAGGGCGGGGTCCTGGGCGTTGAAGGCGTCGACCTGCTGCTGGGTATAGCCGGTCGGGTCGCGGGCGGCGAACCAGGTCAGGGTGATCGGGTCCTGGGCGCGGGCCTTTCGGGCCGGCCCGAGCGCGGCGGCGACCGCCGGGACCGACAGGCCAAGGGCGGCGGCCCGCTTCAGGGTCGAGCGACGGGACTCGCGCAACCGCAGGGCCTCGCCCAACAGATGACTCATGGCCGGAGTCGCGGCATCGGTCGGCGTCGGGACGTCGCGCGAAACTGATGGGTCACTGCTCATGGGGTGTCCTCCTCGACACGGTCGCTCGTACGACTCGACGGTGAGTGATGGTGCCCGGGTTCCACCGTGGACATCATCGTCCAAGGCCGCCATCCCAGCACCGCGGCAGGTCTCACCTCCTCTGGCGGGTCCGGGCGTCGGGCCGGGCCGGCGATGATCTCTGGACCTGTCTGCCACGCTACGACAGGGCCAACGGGCTGTCAACTGACCCTCCGCCATTCGTTGGGCCGCGACGACCAGGACGTGCGATCACGTACGAGTATCACCCTGGTATTCCCGGCTACCCCGAACCGAGGGGGAATCCGAGGAGCAGGGCATCGACCCGCTCACCGACCTCGTAGGCCCGATCGCGCGGGGGAAGGACCAGCAGGGCGTTGGCCCCGAGCCAGGACGCCAGGCGAGATGATCCCTGGCCGCCGGTCGTCACCGCTGCGAGGGAGCCGTCGGCGGCGACCGACACGATGGCCCGCGGATAGTCAGTCCTGTCCCCGGAAGGGATCGTCTGACCGAGTGTGACCCGGACGCGGGTGCGCTCCCAGCCGACGCGGCCGAGGGTCATGGCGATGGCGGGGCGGATGAATAGCTCGAAGCCGGCCAAGGCAGAGACAGGGTTGCCGGGTAGGCCGAAGATCAACGTCGTGCGATGTCCGGTGTCGGAGTCGGGATCTGGCACGATGGCCGTGGCGAAGGTGAACGGCTTCCCCGGCCTCATCGCCACCCGGCGAAGGTGGACGGTCGCGAGGCCGGGCAGGAGGGCTTTGACCAGGTCCCGCTCACCCATCGAGACGCCACCGCTGGTGATCACGATGTCATCGGCGGCGATCCGGTCCCTCAGCAGAATCTCGAGCGGGGCGGCGTCGTCCGGAGCATGACCGACCCAGCGGACATCCCCGCCTTCCGCCCGGGTCGCCGCCAGCAGGCTGAAGCGGTTCGAGTCGCGGATCTGACCCGGGCCCGGCGGGATGCCGGGCTCGACCAACTCGTCGCCGGTGGAGATGATGGTCACTCGGGGGCGGCGGCGGACCGGCACGGGGACCAGCCCCACGCTCGCGACCAAGCCGAGTTCTGCCGGCCCCAACAGCGCCCCCGCCGGGACCAGTTCGTCTCCCCGGCGGGCGTCCGCTCCGGGCGGCCGCACGTATTGACCGCTCCGGGGTGATTCACCCGCGATGATCACGTGGTCTTCCGAGACCTCGGTCTCCTCGACGGGCACGACCGCATCGGCACCGGGAGGGATCGGGGCGCCAGTGGTGATCCGGACGGCGGTGCCAGGGGTCACCTCGACATCGATCACCTGACCCGCCATCTGGTCGGCCAGGATCTCCCGCCAGGGCGAGCCATCGTCAGCCATCACGGCGAAGCCGTCCATCGTCGCGGCGGCGAATGGCGGTTGGTCTTCCGGCGACACCGCCGCGATCGCCAGGGTCCGGCCCGGCGCGCGATGGAGGGGAACGTACTCAACGGTCAGCGGTGCCGCGTGTCGCAGCACCGTGGATAGGACCTCGTCGGGTGATCGTGCGTCGTCGATGTCCGCGGGTAGGGTTCGATCTGGCCGCGCGTCATGGTCCACTAGGCGATTCCTCGGTCACTCGGTCACCAGGTTGAAATGGATCGCGTCGTCGGCTCAGCCTAGCACGGGACGGACCGTCGACCGGCATCGCGACAGACCGCTGGGGGCACGCGGCAAGCTTTGCCACGGTGCTCTGCCGAACGACGCCATCAGGGCGACGCACTGACCTGCGTTGAGTGGGGCCCCGACCCGTTGACAGGGGATGACCTCCCGGTTATACGTATCACCCGCTCGACGGCGGTGCGCTGGTACGACTGGGAAGGGAGGCGACGATGTCTCTGCAGGCGTCCCGTAAGCGGCCCACCCAGGCCGATGTCGCTCGGGTGGCCGGCGTCTCCCAGGCGACGGTCTCCTATGTCATCAGTGGGAGGTCGGGGAGTGCGATTCCCGAGGAAACCAGACGGCGCATCCTCAAGAACGCAAGTGAACTCGGCTACGTGCCCAATAGCGCGGCGCGGTCCCTACGCACGCGCGTCACCGGCACCATCGCCAGTGTGATCCCCGACATCACGAACCCGTTCTATCCGGCGTTCGAGCGGGGAATCCAGGACGGTGCCGAGCGACACGGGTACGTGCTGACGGTCTACAACACCGACGGGGACGCCGAGAAGGAACGGAGGGCCCTGCGCTCGTTGCAGGCGGGTCGGGTCGATGGCGTGGTCGGCGTGTTCTTCCACCAGACCGCGCGGGACCTCCAGCCCCTCCTCGATCGCGCCATCTCCGTCACCCTGCTTGACCCGACCGATGACGAGCCCGGCGATCTCCCGCTAGACCGCCTCCATGTCGATAACGTCAGGGCGGCCGAGGCGGCGACCACCTACCTGATCAGGAGGGGTCACCGGCACCTGGCCATGATCGCCGGCCGGGGTGGACCGCGCGAGGCCCGGCTTCTCGGGTTTCGACGGGCGCTCGAGTCCTATGGCCTCCGGCCCAGTGGTGACGTGATCCAGGACGGCGACGACCACGCGGGCGGCGGTGCCGCCGCGATGGGTCGGCTCCTGATGCTCGCCGACCGGCCAACGGCCGTATTCGCCGCCAACGACGTGATGGCGATCGGGGCCATGCTGACGCTCCGCGAGGCGGGGCTGCGGGTCCCGGCGGACGTGGCGGTGATGGGCTTCGACGACATCCCGATGGCGACGATGGTCAGCCCGCCGTTGACGACCGTCGCCCAATACCCCGAGCGGCTGGGGGCGCGTGCCGTGGAGCTCCTGGTCCAGCGATTATCCGGGCGAGTCGTGGGTGGTGGCCGTTCCATCGAGATGCCGTTCGACATCGTGGTTCGGGCGTCCGCTTGACGCGCCAAAGTTCCAGTATCCCCCGAAGAGGTCGTAGGACTCGACGACGCGTGGAGGTCAGCGTGCGAAGAACGGGCCGAGGGCCGCCGGACCACACCATCCGAGGCGTGAGGCGCATGGCGCCGCACAGCGCGCGTTCGATCGGCCGATGATGAGGAGAGACGCATGATGATGGGCAACGAGAGCCGGGGTCACCGGAGCCGCCGGCGGGCCAGCATCTTGATGGTCGTGATGTTCGCCATCGTTCCCGCTTTGGGGATCACCGGGGCCGCGCGGACGACTACCGCTCAGGACGCGGTCGAGATCACGATGTGGTTTGACATCGGCGGCGGCTCAGAGACCGCTGACTGTATCGTGGCGACCGCGATAGACACCTTCAACGAGGGCAATGACCGCGTCACCGTCAACGCCACGCTCCAGGCCAACAACTGGCCAGCGACGCAGACCGCGATCGCCGGCGGCGGTGGTCCCGACATCGTGACGACGCCCGGCCCATCGTTTGCCATCGAGCTTGCCAAAGCCGGGCAACTCGCGCCGCTCGATGAGGTCGCGGTCAGCCAGGGATGGACCGAGACATTCGTGCCCTGGGCGCTCGACCTCGGCAAGGTCAACGGCACCCTCTACAGCATCCCGACTGAGGTGGAAACCCTGGTCCTGTACTACAACAAGACGCTGTTCGAGGAGAACGGCTGGCAGCCACCGGCGACGATAGACGAGCTCGTCGCGCTCTCGGCCCAGATCGACGAGGCGGGGATCATCCCCTTCGCCCACGCCAACTTGGAGTGGCGGCCGACCAACGAGTGGTTCGTCGGTGAGTTCCTGAACCACATGGCGGGCCCCGAGTTGGTCTACGGCGCGCTGACCGGCGAAGTCCAGTGGACCGACCCCGCGTTCGTCCAGGCTGTTGAGACGCTGGACCAGATGCAGCAACAAGGCTGGTTCATGGGCGGCCTGGACCGCTACTACACCACCTCCACCGCGGATACCTTTGGGGCGCTCGCCGATGGGGATGCCGCGATGAAGATCGAAGGCACCTGGGCCGTCGCCGATCTCAACTCCTACTTCGGGGAGGAGGCGGGGAACGACAGCGAGTGGGATTGGGTGCCGATGCCGTCCTCCAGCGGCGAGGCCATCTATGACCTCGGGATCGGGTCGACCTACTCGATCAATCGCGCCTCAGAGAACCCCGAGGCGGCCGCCGAGTTCCTATCCCACTTGTTCTCGCCGGAGATCCAAGCCCGACTCGCGGTCGATTGTG
The DNA here is from genome assembly GCA_902806395.1 of uncultured Thermomicrobiales bacterium. The sequence continues at coordinate 6,650 of CADCWH010000364.1, forward strand.
GCCTGACTCCGGCTCCCGTCGCTCTGCCAGAGAATGCCCTGGAGGGGTTAGATCCCCGGTACTCGGCGATGCTGGCGGACATGAATGCCGCGTCGGCGGCTGGCAACTATGGATACACGACCTGGACCTTCTGGCCGCCCCAAGCCGAGACCTACCTGATCGATAACGTCGAGCGGGTCTGGTCCGGTGACATGACGGCCGAGGAGTACCTCGCCGGGATGCAGCAGGTCTTCGACCAGGAGCGGGCCGAAGGCTCGGTCCCGCCCCTGCCCGAGCGAGCGGCGACCCCTGCCGCATAAGGCGACCCGAATGGCATGGGGGCGGGTGGGGCGATCATGCGAAAGCTCACCCGCCCCTGTCTGGGGAGTTCAACCGATAGAGGGTATGACGAAGGCCGTGGTAGCTAAGCTACCACGGCCTTCGTCGGATCCATCATGTCGTGAGACGTCCCCGGGTACTCAGGCGTTGCCACCGGTCCGGGAACCCGTCTCCGGGGCGTTACTCCGCGTCGGTGACGCGGACGTGGACG
>CADCWH010000365.1 GCA_902806395.1 uncultured Thermomicrobiales bacterium
AGCGGGTTGGTCCGCGCCGTGGCCTCCAGGACGTCGGCGATGATCTCGTCCGGACCTTGGTGGAACCAGGGGTCGTCGTAGCCCATCGCCCCGGCCAGGGCCCGCATCACGTCCCAGTTACTGCGCGCCTCGCCGGGTGGATCGATCGCCCGGGCGTTGTACTGGAGGTTGCGGTGCCCGTAGGCGGTGTGCAGGTCCACCTGCTCCAATTGGGTCGTCGCCGGCAGGACCAGATCGGCATAGTCGGCGGTGTCGGTCAGGAACTGCTCGTGGACCACGGTGAACAGGTCCTCTCGCCGCAGACCCTCGATGATCTTGGCCGTGTTCGGCGACGCCGCTGCCGGGTTGGCGCAGAACACGTACAGGGACCGGATCGGCGGCCCCTCGACCTCGCCGGTCAGCGCCGCCCCGAGCCGGTTCATGTTGACCGATCGCGGAGTCTTCGGGCCCGCACCCGCCCGACCGACCGTCTTCCGGTCCCACTGCACGTAGCCCCCCGTGCTGTATCCGAGCCCGCCGCCGCGCGTCCCCACCTGTCCGGTGATCGTCGCGAGGCAGGACAGGGCCCGGGCCGTCTGGCCACCGTTGCCGTGCCGCTGGACGCCGTCGGCGAACTTGAGGAGTGCGGGGGAGGTCGACCCGTAGCGGCGCGCCAGGGCGACGATCTCCCCGGCGGCGATCCCGGTGATCGCCTCGACCCGCTCCGGTGGGTACTCAGCCGCGCGTTCCCGCAACTCTCGCCAGCCGACGGTGTTGGCTTCCAACCAGGCCTCGTCGTGCAGTTCCTCGGCGAACAGGACGTGCATGATTCCGAGGGCCAGTGCGCCGTCCGTGGCGGGTCGGGGCCGAAGGTGCTGGTCGGCAGAGCGCGCGGTCAGGGTCCGGCGCGGGTCGATGACCACGACGTGGGCACCCGCCCGCTGCGCCTCGCGGATGAACGGCATCACGTGGGGACTGGTGCTGGCCGGGTTATGACCCCAGAGGATGATCAGGCGAGCGTGCGCGATGTCGGCCGGGTCGGGAGACCACCGGGCCCCGAACGTCATCTCCACCGCCGTCTCGGCCGCCGCGCCGCAGATCGAGCGCTGCAAGCCGCTGGCTCCCATCCGGTTCCAGAGTCTCTGGTTGCAGACCGAGAGCTGGACCAGCCCGAGCGTGCCGCTGAACGAATAGGGGAGGATCGCCGCACCGCCGTCCTCGGCGATGATGGTTTGCCACCGGCGGGCGATCTCGGCGATCGCCGCGTCCCAGGTGATCGGCTCCCACCCCCCTCCACCCTTCGGCCCGACGCGCCTCAGCGGCGTCGTTAGTCGGTCCGGGTGGTAGACCCGGTCTAGATAGGGCCTGACCTTGGCACAGAGCCAGCCTCTCGTCACCGGGTGATCGGCCTTGCCGGTGAGGCGGATCGCTCGCCCGTCGACCACTTCCGTGACGAGGGCGCACGTATCCGGGCAATCGTGCGGACAGGCCCCATGCACGAGCGTGGTCGACCCCAGACTCGGTACCTCATGCCCGTCCGACCGCACCAACGAAGCCCCCACCACCGATCCCCCCTACGCCTGACTCGTCGTCGTGCTAGTCTAACCGCTCCAAAATCCTTCCCGACCACGGTGGGTCGGGCCAGCGCCGAATGGAGGAGGGACTCATGGCGACGTACATCGTCGGCAGGTTGTTCAGTCTCCTCTTCGTCCTACTTGCCGTCTCGGTGATCGCGTTCCTGCTGATGCACGCCGTGCCGGGTGGCCCGTTCGCCCCGGACGAGAAGGGACGCCTGCCCGAGGCGACGCGGCAGGCCCAACTGGTCAAGTATGGCTTGGACAAGCCGATCTGGGTCCAGTACGTCCGCTACGTCTCCCATGCCGTGCGGGGCGATTTCGGCGTGCCGTTCCAGAGCCCGACCGAGACCGTGATCGGACTGATCGCCCGCACCTGGCCGGTGACGATCAAGATCGGCATCCCGACCATCATCATTTCCTATACCCTCGGCACCCTGCTCGGGGCCATCGCCGCGATCCGCCAGAACTCCTGGGTCGACTACCTCGTCTCCTTCGCGGCGACCCTGGGCCTCGTCGTGCCCAACTTCGTGATCGCTCTCTGGCTCCTGCTGTTCTTCAGTGTCTACCTGCGGTGGCTCGAACCGGGCGGCTGGGGGGAACCCCAGCACTACATCATGCCGGTCATCGCCTATTCGCTGGCCCCCATGGGTCTCGTCGCCCGTTACACCCGCTCCAGCCTGCTGGAGGTCCTCCGAGCCGACCACGTCCGCACGGCCAGGGCGAAGGGGCTGAGTGAGGCCCGGGTGATGAGCTGGCACGTCGGCCGCAACGCCTTGATCCCCTTCGTCACCATCCTGCTGCCGGAGATCCCGAATATCTTGACCGGCTCGATCTTCATCGAGGCCACCTTCCGGATCCCCGGACTGGGCCGCTTCTTCGTCACCAGCACCCAGTCGCGTGACTACCCGATGATCTTGGCCCTCGTCCTCCTGATCGCCGCCCTCTGGGGTGTCGTCTACATCATCACCGACCTGCTCTACACCGTCCTCGACCCACGCATCCGCCTCGGCGGCGGGGTGACCCGGTGATGCGAGACGGGGTGGCGATGGAGACCGCCGGCATGGATCGGCCCGGGACGCCGAGTCCCGCCGCCGGCGGGACCGACGCATCAGGACTTGCCCTGGCCCTCCCCGACCGGCGGATGGGCGAGCCGCGCTCGGCCGTCTACTACGCCGCCCGGCGCTTCCTCCGCCAGCGCCTCGCGATGGTCGGGCTGGCGATCACCCTCTCCTTGATCATCCTCGGCTTCGGAGCCCCCTTCTTGGCCCCGACCGGCTACGCCGAGGCCGACCTGATGTCGGCCAACCAGTTCCCGAATCGCGAACACCTCCTCGGCACCGACACCATCGGCCACGACTTCCTGAGCCGGGTGATGTACGGGACCAGGACATCGCTCATGGTAGGGTTCGCCGCCGTCGCGGTGGCCTGCCTGGTCGGCCTCCCGCTCGGCTTGGCGGCCGGCCTCTATGGGGGTTGGGTGGACTTCGTCGTGATGCGGATGGTCGAAGTGATGACGGCCTTTCCCGGACTGCTCTTCGCGATCTTCCTGATGACCGTCGTCGGGGCCGGGGTGGGCAACATCATCCTGGTCATCGGCATCACCAGTTGGGTCACCCTCTGCCGCCTGATGCGGGCCCAGTTGCTCCTCCTGCGCGAGCAGGACTACGTCGTTGCCGCCCGGGGCCTCGGCGCCAGCGAGTGGACGATCGCCACCCGCCACCTGCTGCCGAACGCGATCGCGCCGCTGATCGTCTCGGTCAGCCTGGCGATCCCGATCGCGATCTTCGCCGAGGCCGGCCTCAGTTACCTCGGCATCGGCATCAATGAACCCACCCCCAGCCTCGGTAAGATGGTCGCCGACAGCGCCCCCTACATCCGGGTCTATTGGCACCTCGGACTCTTTCCCACCCTGGCGATCGCCCTGATCATGCTGGGGTTCACCTTCGTCGGGGACGGGCTGCGCGACGCCCTGGACCCCCGCCAAACTTAGGCTCCCCACCGTGGAGTGGCCAGCCACCGGGCTGGCCTTCGGCACCTACGACGCGGAGGTCGTACGCATGACAGAGACACCGAGGAACCCGAATCCCACACCGGGCGCCAACCCCGTCCGGTCGCGAGTCGATCGTCGGGCGCTGCTGCGCGGCGCGGCAGCCGCCAGCGCCGGGATGGCCAGCCTGTCGATCTTCGGCGGGGTCGGCGCATTCCCCTCCCCTGCCTCGGTCCAGACCCGGGCCTTGGCCCAGGCCGGCACCGCCCTGCCCGCCGATGCGGCGCCACCCGAGCAACAGCTCTGGCGCCAGGCCAGCGACCCGACGTTCTCCAAGGTGCTCGACTTCTACGAGCAAGTCTACGAGCGCCCCGCCGTGGCAGACCTGTTCAGCGACCCGCTCGTCCGCCTGGACAAAAACTTCCAGATCATCCCGGGTGCCGCCACCGAGTGGTCCGGCAGCGAAGACGGCAAGACCTGGACCTACCAGCTCGATCCCAACTTGGTCTGGAGCGATGGCAACCCGGTCACCGCGAACGACTGGGTCCGCACGTTTCAGTACTCCGCCGATCCCGAGCACGCCTGGGATTTCACCTGGTTCTGGAGTCCGGTGATCGTCAACTACGCGGCCGCGGCCGCCGGTGAGGTGCCGGTCGACCAGATCGGCGTCCGGCAGGGCGCGAACGCGAACGAACTGGTCTTCGAGACGGTCGATCCCGCCCCGTACCTCCCCTCCATGCTGCTCTACTCTGCCCCGCTGTCGGCGGCCGCCCTCGACTCGACCGGTCCTCTCTACAACACCAACCCCGAGACCGCGGTGTCCTCTGGTCCATTCATCCTCGAGGAGTGGGCGCGCGACCAGTTCATCCGCTATCGCCGGAACGAGACCTACGCTGGCTCGCTCGATGTCCCGATGCAGCACGTCATCGTCAAGTTCGCCGCCCCGACCACAAACTTCACGCTCTACGAGGCCGGCGAGATTGACTACATGGAGAACCCCGCCCCGGCGGAACTCCAGATCATCGAGGCCGATCCGGAACTCAGCGAGCAGCTCTACCAGGGCGTCGGTGACTTCCGCGTCGACTACCTCTTCTTCGACGTCACCAAGGCCCCCTTCGACAACTTGCTCGTTCGCCAGGCGTTCAGCCACGCGATCGACCGGGATGCCATCAAGCAGCAGATCCTCGGCCCTCTCGGCAATCCGGCCTACTCGTTCCTGGCCCCCGGCTTCCCGGCCTCCAACATGGATGCCCTGGCCGATGTCCAGGCCTTCGACCCCGAACTCGCCAAGCAACTCCTCGCGGAGGCTGGTTACCCGGACGGCGAGGGTTTCCCGGACCAGGATCTGTGGCTTCGGGCCCCTACCCCGGTCGAGTCCGCCGTCGGCCAGGCGGTCGGGTCGATGCTCAGCCAAACGCTGAACATCAACGTCGAGATTGGCCCACGGGACCAGAAGACGTTTACCGACGCCCTCAATGCCAAGCCGACCGAGATCCCGCTCGGGTTCGTGTCCTACGGAATGGACTATTTGGACCCATCAAACATGTTGGGGGTTTGGCTCAGCGGCGGTCGCCACTCCTGGACCAATGAGGCCTTCGATACCGGCGTCAAGGAAGCGACGGTCTTCCTCGGCGACGAGGCCGAACGGATCGCCATGTTCCAGGCGGCCGAGCGCATCCTGGTCGAAGATGTCCCGGCGGTCTTCATCCACTACCGGACTCCGGTGCAGCTCGTCAAGCCATACGTCGCCGGGGATGCCCTGCTCCCGGACGAGAACGGCATCGCCGCCATCCACTGGCCGGGCTTCTCGACCGGCAGTACCGTCCCATCCGGGCTCTACATCACTCAGGATGCCCCGGCGGACCGGTCTTAGCGCACTCTCGGTAAGACGGGGAGGGTTTCCGCCAACGTCGTCGGTACCCGTCCCGTTGCCCATCACGACGCGCCGGACCGCCACTCCCGGCGCGGGGAGACCCCTCGACCATGACCGATACCCGGCTGACCGTGCTCGGCGGGTCGCCGATCGGCACGATCTCCCCGCGCCTCTATGGTCACTTCGCCGAACACCTCGGCCGCTGCTGCTACGGTGGCCTGTGGGACGGGGAACGGGGCGGCACGAGCGGGGCAGGCTTTCGCCGGGACGTGGTCGCCGCCCTGCGCGACCTGCCCGTCCCCCTGCTCCGCTGGCCGGGTGGCTGCTACGCCGACCACTATCACTGGCGAGATGGGGTCGGTCCGGTGGCGGACCGACCCCGACGCCTCGGCATGTCCTGTGGGCTCCAGGTCGAGGACGACAACGCCCTCGGCACCCATGAGTTCCTCGCCCTCTGCGTCGACCTCGGGGCTGAGGCCTATCTGGCGGGCAACGTTGGCACGGGCTCCCCTCAGGAGCTCGCCGACTGGGTCGAATACTGCGTGTCTCCCCGCGACACGACGCTGACCCGAGAGCGGGCCGGGAATGGCTCGCAGGCCCCCTTCTCCGTCCCCCTCTGGGGAGTCGGCAACGAGAACTGGGGCTGCGGCGGTAACTACGACGCGGTCACCTATGCCTTGGAGTACCGCCGCTACGCGACGACGCTCCGCCACGTCGCGCCGGCCGCCGAGCTAGTGGCCTGCGGTTTCGAGGACGACTGGAACGTCGCCCTGCTCGCCACCCTCGGGAACCATGCCGGTCTCATGGACCACCTCTCCATCCACGCCTACTGGAACGACGGCGGCCCCGAGACCGGCTTCGACGAAGCGGGATTCGACGCCCTGCTGGCCGAGGCGCGGGACACCGAGACGTTCGTCGCCCGGACGGCGGAGATCATCCGTGATGCCGTCGGCGACCGCCACCGGATCGGCGTCGCCCTCGACGAGTGGGGCGTCTGGCATCCCGAGGCTCGGCCCTGGGGAACCTCCGGCGTTCCCGCCCGAGATCCCGTGACGTTCGAGCAGGCCAACACCCTCCGCGATGCCCTTGCCGCCGCGGTCGCCTTCCAGGGTTTCCACCGGCAGTGTCAGGTGCTGACCCTCGCCAACATCGCCCAGGTCGTCAACGTGCTCCAGGCCGTGGTGATGACTGACAGTCCGCGAGTGTGGAAGACCGCGACCTACCACGCGTTCCGGATGCATGCCGACCACCTGGGTGCCACCGCGCTGCCGGTCTCGACCGACGCCGGTTTCTCCCTCCCCGACGGGACGCCAGCCGTGGCGGGGACCGCCTCGACGGGCACACGGGGCCTCACGGTCTCCCTCGTCAACCAATCGATGACGGTCGCCGCGGACGTGACACTTCGGATCGACGGACACCACACGATGGGGCATCCGTCGGCGATGATCCTGACCGACGCCGACCCGGCGACCCAAAACAGTGCCGACGAGCCGGACCGACTAATCCCGGTCCCCCTCCCCGTCGTCCCGGGCGATTCCGGGGCCTGGCGAATCGACCTGCCCCCGGCAGCCTTGGTGACGATCCGCTACCCTTTCGCCTGACGCTCCCCCGGTGCGACGACGCGCCGCTCCGCACGACGCGCCGCGTCCCACGCCCAAACCCTCTCCCCAACCCACTGCCGAAAGGTCTCTCCCGATGTCGATCGCCGCGGTCTCACCCGTCGCCACCGTGCCCGACGCCGCTACCCTCCGAGAGCAATTCATCCTCGACCCCGACGTGATCTTCCTCAATCACGGCTCCTTCGGGGCCTGTCCCGTTCCGGTCTTCGCCGAGTACCAACACTGGCAGCGGGAACTGGAGCGGCAGCCGGTCGCCTTCATCCAGCGGCGTCAAGATGGCCTACTCGACGCGGCTCGTCACCGCCTCGCCCTCGCCCTCGGTGCCTCGGCCGACGACCTCGTCTTCGTCCCGAATGCCACCTCTGGGCTCAACGTCGTCGCCCGGTCCCTCGGCTTGGGGCACGGGGACGAAGTCCTGACCACGGACCACGAATACGGTGCCCTCGATCTGACCTGGAACCACCTCTGCGACCGCTGGGGTGCCCGGTACGTCAAGGTCGCCATCCCGCTTCCCCTCACCTCGTCGGACGAGGTCGTCGAGACCATCTTCGCGGGCGTCACCCCGGCGACCAGGGTGATCTTCCTGAGCCACATCACCTCCCCGACCGCCGTGATCTTCCCCGTGGCGGACATCTGTCGCCGGGCCCGGGACCTCGGGATCATGACCATCATCGACGGCGCCCACGCCCCCGGCCAACTCGATCTCGACCTCGAGGCGATCGGGGCCGACGCCTACTCCGGCAATTGCCACAAGTGGCTCTGTGGTCCGAAGGGCTCCGCCTTCCTCCACGTTCGCCCCGAGCACCAGGACCGAGTGGAGGCACTGGCGGTGAGTTGGGGATGGGGAGAAGGCTTCCAGACACACGAGGGCCTCACCCACTCCCAATTCATCCGCCGCAACCAGTGGCAGGGGACCCGCGACCCCGCATCCTACCTGGCCGTCCCGGCCGCTCTGGACTTCCTCGCCGCAAACCGATGGGACGCGGTCCGCGACCGCTGCTTCGCGATGGCGGCGGACGTAGCGCGGCGGGTCTCAGACCTGACCGGCCTCCCTTCGATCTCTCCGCTGACGAGCGATTGGTTCCGACAGATGGTGGCGATGCCGATCCCCATGACCGATCCGGTCGCCCTCAAGCAGCGACTCCTCGAAGACCACCGGATCGAGGTCCCGCTTGTGCGCTACCAGGACCAGTTGATGGTGCGCGTCTCGGTTCAGGGGTACACGACCGAGGACGACCTCGACGCCCTGGTCGACGCACTGGCGATCCACCTGCCACGCGACTGAGCCGGGCGGGCCTCGCCCGAGAGAACCGACCCGGATCAGTCCCCGCAGGGCAACCAGAACGAAACCGACATGCCGCCGCCCGGCAGGGCTTCGGCGTGGATGCCGCCACCGTGCCGGGTGATGATGCCACGGCAGATGTACAGTCCGAGCCCGAGTCCGGGGATACCTCGCTCGACCGCTTCGGCCGAGCGGACGAACGGTTCGAAGGCACCTTCGAGTGCCTCCGCCGTCATCCCGATCCCCGCGTCTCGGATCTCGGTATAGACGCGATCGCTCTCGACCCAGATCCGGACGTCAATGTCGCCCCCCTCGGGACTGTACTTCGTCGCGTTCTCGAGCAGATTGACCAATACCTGCTCGATCCGCTCTGGGTCGACACGCACCTCGCAGGGGTCGGCGACCACCGTGAGCGTGATCGCGTGGTGGTCCTGGTCGACGTCGGCGTGCCGCTCCGTGACCGACCTCGCCAACTCCCCATAGTCCGTCTTCCGCGTCCGCAGGGGCAGATGGTCCAGTTGGAGCCGGGAGACATCGAGGAGGTCATCAGTCAAAAGGGCGAGGCGTTCCGACGCCGTCACGATCGTCCCGATCGAGCGCCGGAGACGTTCCGGAGTCAGGTTGAGGCGGGAGTGAGCCCGTTGCAACAACTGCGCATACCCTTTGATACTCGAGATCGGGGTACGGAGCTCGTGGGCCGCGACGGAGAGGAACTGCTCGCGGGCCCGGACCGCCGTCTGCTGGTCGGCGAAGAGCCTGGCGTTGTCGATCGCCATAGCGGTCCGTGCGGCGAGACTGGTCGCCATCTCCAGGTCGGCCGTCACATAGCGGCGGGCCGATGGCCCCACCGCCAGCGACAATGCGCCGAGCGTCCGGCCGCGGGCGATCAGGGGCATCACCAGCACCGAGGTCATCCCATCCCGGGCAAGCTCGCCCAAGAAGGACGACGCCGCCTCCCGGTCGCCCCCGATGTCGCTGACCAGCCTCGCCTCGCCGGTGCGGATCACCGTCGTTGGAGCGTCTGGATCGACCTCTCGTGGCGACGGCACATCAACCATCTGGATCGACTCGTCCAACCCCTTCACGCCGGATCCGCCGGCCCGCACACTGACGGTCCGCTTCACCCGCGAATTCCCGTCGACCAGATCGACCCCGCACCAGTCGGCCATCCTCGGGACCGCCAGTCGCGCCAGGTCGAGCAACGTCGTGTCGAAATCCAACGTCTGGCCAAGGATCGCCGTCGCTTCGGTCAGGAAGAGGGCGTGCCCACGATTGCGCTCCCGCTCGGTGACGTCGAGTTGGAATCCCACGAAGTGCGTCACCGGCCGGTCCCCGAACCGGATCGGTGCCAGATGGACCTCGTTCCAGAACGGCTCGCCGTCGCGCCGGTAGTTCATCACGGTGAGCGTCGTCTCGGTTCTCGCAGCGATCGCCTGGCGCATCTGGCGGACGGCCGCCGGATCGGTGTTCGCTCCCTGGAGGAAACGACCATTCCGGCCAATCACCTCGTCGCTGGCATACCCGGTGATCTCGCAAAATCCCTGATTGACATCGACGATCGGTTGGTCCGGCGCGGTGAGGTCGACGATCATGATGCCGCTCTGGATCGCCTGGAAGGCCCGTTCCCGGAGCGAGTCGCCCGTCGGTGAGGAGGAGCCCGGAATCACTCGGGGGGTCACGCCCCCCGTGACAGCCTCCGCGATTCGGCCATCCCGGCCGAGGGACCCAGGACTCTGCCCGAGCGACCCAGACGCAGATGTCCCCCCATCAACGCCGTCGAATGACTCAACCATGGTATGGGGCACCCCCGTCGTTCCCAGGGCCGAGTGGGGGCACATGGTGAACCGGCTGCCTCAGTCGCGCGACGACGTTGGGGGTCATCGTGGACCTACCCCGGCGAGTGACTCCCTCAGGTGCGCGATGCCGTCCCCGACGGGCAGGCGGTCGTCGGACTGCTGGCTCTCCGCGACCAGACCCACGATTCCGGCGACCAACCGGTCCACCGCTCGCAGAAGTGGCTGACCGGCCTCGCCGCTGGCTGCCAAAACTGACCCGACGTCGGTCGCGAACCCTTCGGGCCGGATGGGACAGGTCGCCTCGATGATCGCTAACTGTCGCTTTTCGCCGGGGTGCGGCACCCGATTGAGCGCGAAGATGATGTCGCACACGCTCGCCAGGAGCGCGGCGACTCGGTGGTTGACGGAAATCGCGTCGTTCCGGGATATCGCCTTGGCAATCTGGCCCCGGTACGCCCCATGGGCCGACCAGAGCAGCGGTAGGTTTTTGGCCACGATCGCGGCTCGGAGGGGTTCCGGATAGGGAACCGAAGCCCGGCGCAAGAGGTCTCCGTACCATCCCGATGGGTCCGACAAGGGCACGCCCGCGGCGACGTTCGCCCAGATGGCGGTGCTATACCCGACCGACGCCTCGTGCCGGACCAGGACCCGATCCAATTCCCCTTCGACCCACGCCGGCGACCGATAGATCACGTCGATCCCGATGCCGGATGCCCCATCGACCCACTCGTCCCCGGTTTCCCAGAAACGGTTGTCGATCTCGATCTCCCGGCCGCCGTCGGCTACGCGGCGTCGGTCATCGGCCGGCGGCGTCTGGTCCGCGTAGACGTAGAGGTCGATGTCGGAACTCGGATCACCCGATCCGCCGGCCAGCGAACCGCCCAGGACGACAGCGCGTACCCCGGACAGCCCCGAGAGCTGTGCCCCGACACGCTGGGCCACCCGGCGCCGACCGGCGACGATCGTCTCCGTTCAGGCGCTCGTCAGTTGTGCGTCGAGATCAATGCGCAGATTGCCGCGCAGCGCATTGGAGACCGGGCAGGTCGCCTCACCCTTGCGGGCCAGATCCTCGAAACCCGCCTGGTCGAGGCCGGGCACGACACCGCGTACCGCGAGGTTCGACGAGGTGATCACCAGCCCGCCCCCTTCCTTGGGATCGAGACCACAGACGGCCGTCACCTCCAGCCGTTCGGGTGGGCTACCCGCAGACGTCAGCGTCGCCGAGAGGTTCATCGCGTAGCAGGTGGCGTGCGCTGCCGCGATCAATTCCTCGGGACTCGTCTTGCCGCCCGGCTCCTCGACCCGGGCGCCCCACGTCGCAGGCAACGTGAACGCCCCGCTCGCGGCCGTGATCGTGCCGCTCCCGTCGTGAAGGTTGCCTTCCCAGACCGTCGTCGCCCGTGATTCGTTCTTCGCCATGATGGATCGTCCCTCAACTATCCAGTCCTCAGGACCGGCTTGATCTTCGTCGTGGTCCCCGGCCGGACACGTCAGGCGTCCGGCGGCGGGTCCATGTAGACGGTCTTGACTTGCGTGAAGAATTCTCGCGCGGCCTTGCCCTGCTCTCGGGAGTAGGAACTGGATCCCTTCATCCCGCCGAACGGCACCTGTGGTTCCGCGCCGGCCGTCTCGCTATTGATATGGACGATACCGGCTTGGATATCCCGAGCGAAGCGGAGCGCCCGGCCGAGGTCGCGGGTGAACAGGGACGCCGAGAGGCCGAAGCGCACGTTGTTGGCCACGCTGATCGCCTCGTCCATCCCATCCACGGCAAGGACGCCCAGGACCGGTCCAAAGAGTTCTTCCTGCCCGAGACGCGACTCCGACGCGACGTCCCCGAACAGGGCCGGGCGCAGGAAATGTCCCCGTCGCGTCCCCGCGTCATCCGGCCGGTCCCCACCGGTCAGCAGCGTCGCGCCGTCTGATGCCGCCCGCTCGATCTCCGTGGCGACCCGGTCGGCCGAGTCCGCCGAGATCAAAGGTCCGATCGTCGTCCCCGCGTCGAGCGGGTCACCGACCTTGAGCCCGGCGATCCGGTCGGTCAGCATCCCCGTGAACCGGTCGGCGACCCGACGATCGACGATCGCCCTGCTCGTCGCGGTGCATTTCTGACCGGTACTCATCATCGCCCCGTTCACGACGTGGGTCAGGGCGTGGTCCAGGTCGGCGTCGGCCAACACGATCGCCGGATTTTTGCCGCCCAGTTCGAGTTGCAGTTTGGCCCCGGTCTCGGCAGCGACGTACTTGAGCGACTGGCCCACCTCGTTCGAGCCAGTGAAGGTGATCGCCGTGACCCGAGGGTCTCGCACCAGCGCATCGCCGGTGTCCTTCGCCGAACCCGTCACCAGGTTCAGGACCCCAGGCGGCAGTCCCGCCTCCTGGAGGGCCTCGGCGAGCCGGACCGCGCACAGCGGCGTGAAGCTCGCGGGCTTTAGGACGACCGTGTTGCCATAGGCGAGCGCCGGAGCCACCTTCCACGTCGGGATGGCGATGGGGAAGTTCCACGGCGTGATGACGGCGACCACGCCCAGCGGCTCCCGGACGGTGTAGAGCAGGGTCGTCAGGCTGACGGACGGGTAGTGCTCGCCGTCCGGCTGCTGGGCGTCGCCAGCGTAATAGCGGAGGATCTGGGCCGCCCGTGTGGTCTCACCAATCCCCTCCTTGAGTGTCTTCCCCTCTTCCCGGGTCAGCTCCCGGCCGATCTGCTCCACCCGAGACATGATGATGTCCGCCGCCTTGGACAAGATCGCGGCCCGAGCGAGGGGTGAGGTCGCCCTCCACCCCGCCGCCGCCTCGGCCGCCGCCGTGACTGCCCGCTCGACATCCTCACCCGCAGAGGCGGCGAAGTGACCGACCAAGTCGTCCGTATCGGCCGGGCTGCGGTTCTCGAATGTGCCGCCGGAGGCTGCGGGGACCCATTCCCCGCCGATCAGGTTGCCCCAACGCTGGGTATCCGCGCCCACCCGGGCAGAGCTGCTGGTGACCATGCTCCCGTGCTCCTCTGTTTCTGTGGCGCCGGCGACAGCGTATCGCCAGCGAACACCAGGGATTTCGACGTACCTCTCGGCCCGCAAGCGCCGCACCAGCGAGCCACCGGTGATGCCCATCGGCAGCCCGCCATCGACAGACCGTGATTGACCGATCGCCCAGAACGCCACGCAGGACGCCGGCGCCGGTGCGGATTGGCGCCGGCGTCCTGTGTGGTCTCATCGCGCTGGTGGCTCAGGCTACTTGCAGGCTCCGTCCCGCGGCGGAGCCAACCGGCAGCAGGGCCGCGTCCAGCACCTCGTCCAGGTGACCGACCTCGATCAGGTTCAACTCGGACCGCACGATCTCCGGCAGGTCGGCGACATCCTTGGCGTTGCGCCGCGGCAGGATGAAGGTGGTGATGCCGCCCCGGTGGGCCGCGAGCGCCTTCTCCCGCAGGCCACCGATCGGCAGCACCTTCCCCCGCAGGGTGATCTCGCCAGTCATCGCCACGTCCTTGCGCACGGGCCGTCCAGAGAGGGCCGAGATCAGCGCGGTCGCGATGGTGATCCCAGCCGAGGGACCATCCTTGGGGATCGCTCCAGCCGGGATGTGGATGTGGATGTTGCGCCGGTCGAAGTACCCCGCTTCCAACCCGTACGAGGACGCCCGGTTGCGGGCATAGCTGATGGCGGCCCGGGCCGACTCCTGCATCACCTCGCCCAGTTGGCCGGTGAGGACCAGGTCGCCCTTCCCTTCCATCAGCATCACCTCGATCGACAGCAGGTCCCCACCGACGCTGGTGACGGCCGCCCCGGTCGCGACGCCGACCTCATCCCGCTCCTCGGCCAGGCCGAACTCGTAGCGCGGCACGCCCAGGTAGGTGACGAGGTCCGTGGCGTCAATGGTCTTGCTCTCCGGCGGATCATCCCCGGCAAACTGGCGGGCGGCCTTCCGGGCCAGCGCGCCCAGCTCTCGCTCCAAGTTCCGGACCCCGGACTCGCTGGTGTACTCCCGGACCACCGTGCGCAGCGCGGCGTCGGTCACCGTCAACTGCACGGACGAGAGCCCGTGCGACTCCAGCGACTTCGGCAGGAGGAAATCCCGGGCAATCGCCAACTTCTCGATCTCTGTGTACCCCGAGACCTCGATGACCTCCATCCGGTCCCGCAGCGCAGGCGGGATCGGTTCTAGCATGTTGGCCGTCGTGATGAAGATCACCTTCGACAGGTCGAACGGTACCTCCAGATAGTGATCGGAGAAGGCGTTGTTCTGCTCAGGGTCCAGGACCTCCAGCAGGGCCGAGGCCGGGTCGCCGCGGAAGGCGTCGGTGCCGATCTTGTCGATCTCGTCCAGAACCATCACCGGGTTGCGGCTCTTGGCGTCGCGCAGCGACTTCACCACCCGGCCGGGCATGGCCCCGACGTAGGTGCGCCGGTGGCCACGGATCTCGGCCTCGTCGCGGACGCCACCGAGCGACATCCGGACGTAGTTGCGGCCGATCGCCTCGGCGATCGAGCGGCCCAGGCTCGTCTTGCCGACGCCGGGAGGGCCCACGAAGCAGATGATCGGCGCCCGCAGCTTGTCCCCGGCCAACTTGCGGACCGCGATGTACTCGATGATCCGCTCCTTGACCTTCTCCAGGCCGTGATGGTCGCGATCCAGGATCGCGGCCGCCTCATTGAGGTCGAGCCGATCGGCCGTCTCGATCGCCCAGGGCAGCTCGGTCAGCCACTCTAGGTACGACCGGATCACGCCGATCTCGGGCGAGAACGGATGCTGCTGCTCCAGGCGCTCGACCTGAACTAGGGCCTTCTCTTTGACCATCTCCGGCATCCCGGCGGCCTCGATCTTCTGGCGAAGCTCATTCGCCAGGGTCTCCTCGGCACTCCCGTCGCCCAACTCCTTCTGGATGGCCCGCATCTGCTCGCGGAGGAAGTACTCCCTCTGCTGCTTGTCCATCCCCGCCTGGGCCTCGTGCTGGATCTGGCGGCGCAGGTTGAGGACGTTGAGGCGCTTCTGGACGATCACGCTCAGGCGGCGCAGCCGCTTGACCGGGTCCAGCACCTCCAGCAGCTCCTGGCGCTGTTCGGATGAGAACTCGGGTGAGAAGGCGATCAGGTCGGCGAGCCAACCCGGCTCGTCGACCCCCCGGATCATGGTCAGGACTTCCTCCGGCACGTTGGGGAGCATCCCGATATAGGACTCGACCTGCTCCAGCACCGCGCTCATCGCGGCCTCGGCCTCCGTGCCGCCGTCGACCGGGTCGTCCTGACGGCGGACCCGGGCCGCGACGTAGGGTTGCTCCTGCAGGATCTTGGTCACCACGCCACGGGCCTGCCCCTGCAGGATCACGTGCGCGTGCCCGCCACCCGGCCGGGCGATCCGCTGCCCGACCTCGGCGATCACACCGACCGGGGCCAGTTCGTACTCCTCGGCCGGCTGGGCCTCGTCTGGGGTCCAGCTCGGATCCTCAGCATCCGCCAACTCTGCCTCGGCCTGGTCGGCGGCGTCGAGGTGCAAACCCAGCGTCTCGGCTAGCGTCTCCGCGACCGCATCGGCGACCAATTCCCGAAACTCACCGTCCCGGGCCGGATCGGGGGGACCATCGTCCCCTTCGACCACGGTGGCCGGCACCGGTCGCTCGGTCAGCACCAGCACCAGGCGGGATGGCGTCCGCATCGCCCGGTCGATCACCATCGCCGATTCGTCGTCCTCGATCGGGAAGGGGATCGACATGTGTGGCAACAGGGACGTCTCGTCCACGACCAGCACCGGCAACGAGATCTCCGGTCCCAACTTGGTCCGGGACCGTCCGCGCGGCTTCCGCTTCGGCTTGGGTTTTGACCCTGCTTCGGCCTCGATCGGGGTCTCCTGAGCGGTCGCGTCAGAGGCGGTCGCTGCGGTCGCCCCATCCCCTGTGGGGACATCGCCCGTGACCGCGCCGTCGGCGGCCATCTCGGGCTGACCCTCCTCGTGGAGGTCCACGGTGATCGGGGCGTGGTCGGCCGCCCGCTCTCGGGCGGTCGACTTCTTGGTGGATGGGCCAGCAGGCATGGACACTTCTTTCCGTGTATGGGTCGCCGGACGACATGATCCGGGCCAGGTGGTCCGCTGAGGAATCACCCCCGCGCCGGATCTCCGCCCAAGCACCCGGCCGGGCACGTAACACCGGTCAGCGGCCGGTCGCGGTCACCGGGTCTCGGCCCGGCCAGCAGCCGCGACGAGTGGGCGGCAATCAGTGTGTTGAGTGGGGATCGACGCGACCCCTATTCTACCCGGTCACCCCCCGCCCGAGCCACGCGCGCACGACGCTCGCCCCCGTTCGGCGCCGGAGCCACCGATCCGGTGCTACGCACCGGCGATCCGAGAGGTCGCGGCGCGGCTTGCCGAAACCGGTTCGGCGGTGTAGCGTGCCACGGTGGGGCGTTCCCCACCCTGATCGAC
>CADCWH010000366.1 GCA_902806395.1 uncultured Thermomicrobiales bacterium
GAAGTCGCCCCCGAGGTGACGGGTCGAAGTGGGCTGGTGGTCCACGGAGGCCGGTCCGGGTGCGCCCGATATCGCGCGAGACGAGAGCGGCTCCCCGGAGCGGGGGCCGAAGCAAGGTGGTACCGCGGGTTCGCCCGTCCTTGCGCGAGAGCGCTGGGCGGGTTTCGTCGTTTTCCGGGGACCAGAGACCCGATCCCGGCCAGTCGAGAGCGAAGAGGAGGTCCGGGATGGCAGAGGTGATCGAGCGATCGGACGAAGCACGGAGCGGCGGGTCAGAACTGGCGAAATCCTATGACCCGGTCGGTATCGAGCGGGGCCTCTACGACTGGTGGGACGAGTCAGGCTACTTCCAGCCACGGGATGGCGTTGGTAAGGCCTTCGTCGTCGTGATGCCACCGCCCAACGTGACGGGCGAGCTGCACATCGGACATGCCCTGTTCGTCGCGGTCGAGGATGCGATGGTCCGTTGGCACCGGATGCGGGGCGAGCCGACGCTCTGGACGCCGGGTGCCGACCACGCCGGCATCGCCGGGCAGTGGGTGGTGGAACGGGAGTTGGCCACCGAAGGGCTGACCCGCCATGACCTTGGCCGTGAGGCGTTCGTGGCCCGGGTCTGGGACTGGATGGACCGGTACCGGAGCCGGATCCGGGAGCAGATGAAGATCCTCGGCGCCTCATGCGACTGGACCCGCTTCGCGTTCACGATGGATCCTGGTCCGGCCCGCGCGGTCCGCCACGCGTTCAAGCATCTCTACGATCGGGGCCTGATCTACCGGGGCGAACGCCTGATCTCCTGGTGCCCCCGCTGCCGCACGGCTTTGTCCGACCTGGAGGTGGCCTACCGGGACGAGGCCTCGATGCTGTGGCACCTGGCCTATCCGGTCGAGGGTTCGGAGTCGGGAGAGACGGTGGTGGTCGCCACCACCCGACCGGAGACGATGCTCGGGGATACGGCGGTGGCCGTGCATCCATCGGACGAGCGGTATGCCCACCTCGTCGGTCGTCGCCTGACACTGCCCATCGTCGGCCGTTCGATCCCGATCGTGGCCGACGAGGCCGTCGACCCGGCCTTTGGCTCGGGTGCGGTCAAGGTGACGCCGGCCCACGACCCCAATGACTTCGAGATCGGCCGTCGCCACGACCTGGCCTCGATCGCCGTGATCGACTTCGACGCGACCATGATGGGAGATGTCGGCCGGTTCGCGGGTATGTCGACCGCGGCGGCCAGGCTGGAGGTGGTGGCCGAACTCCGGCGCCTCGGAGTCCTGGTCCAGGAGGAGCCGCACACGCACTCGGTGGGGCACTGTTCTCGCTGCGACACGATCGTCGAGCCCCTCGTCAGCCCGCAATGGTGGGTGACGATGGCCCCGTTGGCCGCGCCGGCCGTCGATGCCGCCAACGACGGGCGCCTCACCTTCGTGCCGGACCGGTTCCGTGGCGTCTACCTCAACTGGATGACCAACATCCGGGACTGGTGCATCTCGCGCCAGCTGTGGTGGGGCCACCGTATCCCCGTCTGGACCTGTCAGGCGGAAGGATGCGGCGAGATCACCGTCAGCGTGGAGGAGCGCCTGGATGCCTGCCCAGTGTGTGGTGGGGCGGTGGAGCAGGACCCCGACGTGCTAGACACCTGGTTTAGCTCCGGTCTATGGCCGTTCTCGACCGTAGGCTGGCCGGACCAGACGGAGGACCTACGGCGGTTCTATCCCTCCTCGGTGATGGAGACGGGTTACGACATCTTGTTCTTCTGGGTGGCCCGGATGGTCTTCTTCGGGATCGAGATCATGGGGGAGGTGCCCTTCCACACCGTCTACCTGCATGGAACGGTCCGAGACCCGGAAGGGGCTCGGATGAGCAAGACCAAGGGCAATTCGGAGGACCCGACCGAGATCACCGCCAAGTACGGTTCGGACGCCCTGCGGTTCACCCTCTTGACGCAGGCATCGCCGGGCAACGACATGCGGCTCAGCGAGCAACGCGTCGAGGCGGCCCGGAACTTCGCCAACAAACTGTGGAACGCGATCCGGTTCTCGCGGCGGTGGTTCGAGGCCAACGCGGTGCCAATTGGTCCCGACGGGCCACAGCGGCCGGAACCGGTGGCCCTGGTCGACCGCTGGGTGATCAGCCGCTGCGACGCGGTGACGGCCGAGGTCACATCGCTGATGGGCCAGCACCTCTATGGGGAGGCGGCCCGCCAGATTCAGGATTTCGTGTGGTCCGAGCTATGTGACTGGTACATCGAGGCGGCCAAAGTCCGGCAGGGGACAGAGTACGAGGGGGAGGTCGCGGCGACCCTGGCCTACGTGGTCGAGCGGAGTCTGCGCCTCCTGCACCCGTTCATGCCATTCGTGACCGAATCGCTGTGGCAGGCCGTGCCGCACGCAGGTGACAGCATCATGGTGGCGGCTTGGCCGGAGGCGGGGCAGCGAGACGAGGCGGCCGAGGCGGGCTTCGGCGCCCTGATCGAGCTGGTTCGGGGGATCCGGAACGCACGCGCCGAGGCCGGAGTGGAACCCGGTCACCGGATCGCGGCCGACGTGTTCGGCGGCGGGGCGGCGGCGTCCATCGAGGTGGCACGAGCAGAACTCTCCAGCCTGGCGCGGATCGAGCCGACCGGGCTCAGGTTCGTGGCGGACCGGCCCGAGGCTGGCCCAGACGCCCTGACGGTGGTCGCCGGCGACGCGGTGGCGATCCTGCCGCTGGCGGGGATGATCGACGTCGCGGTCGAGGTCGAGCGACTCGACCGGGAATTGGAGGAGGCCCGGGTCGAACGGGGACGGGCCACCGCGCAGCTCTCAAATGAAGCGTTCATCGGCCGCGCCCCGGCCAACGTGGTCGATGTCCAGCGTCGTCGCCTCGCCACGGCGGAGGAGAGGATCGCCGTGCTGGAAGGCCGGTTGGCGGCCCTGCGCGGGTGAGCGCCAGCGAACGCGACGATCGGCGGGCGGATGCCGGTCCGCCCGCCGATGTCCCCATGGGCCCCTCCCGGGACATCCCCCGACTTCAGCGAGGCTTCTTCGCCCGTCCCTCCGTTGAGGTCGCGTCGGACCTGATCGGACGCGTCCTCCACGTGCGCGACGGTGACACCGTCCTGAGTGGCCTGATCGTAGAGGCCGAAGCGTACGGCGGCGAGACCGACCCGGCCGCGCACGCGTCCTTTCGCCGGAACGGCAATGTCCGGGTCGTATGGGGAACGCCAGGTTTGGTCTACATGTACACCGCTTATGGTCTCCACGCCATGTTAAATCTGGTGACTGACGTGGAAGGCCAGGCCGGGGCGGTCCTGATCCGGGCACTCGAACCGGTCGCCGGGATAGACGTGATGCGGATCAGGCGGCCAGGCGTTCCCGACACGCGGCTCTGTGCCGGTCCGGGATCGCTCTGTCGAGCATGTGGGTTCACGCTGGCCGACCAGGAGACCGACGTGGTGACGAGTGACCGCCTCTGGCTCACGGCCGGTGTGGGCCCTCGAGACCTCCGGGCGGGGGAGCGGATCGGGATTACCCGGGCCGTGGAGTGGCGTTGGCGATTCTTCGACGCCGCGAGCCGGTCCGTCTCAGCTCACCGGCGGGGCGAACCGGTCCGCGGCGCAGTTGGCTGACGGGGCAGGGGTATACTCGAACACCTACCGCCCCGCAGTCTCCGTCTCCCCCGCGAAGGACGAATCGTCGCATGCCGATACTGCGGCTGACGGACGAGACGATCGGGAAGATCGCCGCCGGCGAGGTGGTGGAGCGCCCGGTCTCGGTCGTGAAAGAACTGGTCGAGAACAGCATCGACGCCGGGTCGCGAGACATCAGCGTCGCGATCGAGAGCGGTGGTTCGGTCCTGATCCAAGTGACCGACGACGGTGTGGGGATGTCCCCGGACGATCTCCTGTTGGCCATCGAGCGTCACGGGACCTCGAAATTGACCACCTTCGAGGATCTCTCGACCCTGGCCACCTTGGGCTTCCGCGGGGAGGCTTTGCCCAGCATCGCCGCGGTATCTCGCTTCTCGGTCCGGAGCCGACCGGCGGGCAGCGACGCCGGATCCGAGCTGACGGTGGACCATGGCCTGCTCCGGCCCCTGCGCCCGGTGGCGATGCCGCCGGGCACAGTGGTGACCGTGCGCGACCTCTTCGGCAACGTGCCCGCCCGTAGAGCCTTCCTCCGACAACCCGGCACCGAGGCCTCCTACATCGGCCGGATGATCGGTGCCTACGCCTCCGCCTATCCCCGGATCCGGTTCCGACTGACCCACGATGGTCGCCAGGTCCTGGCCACGGACGGACGCGGCGACCAGGCCGCGATCGCGATCGCCGTTCACGGGCCGGAATTCGCGTCCGGCATCCTGCCGCTGCCCGACCTCGAGCCATCGCTCGCGGTGCCGGGGGTCACGGCCTCCGGATGGGTCAGCTTGCCCACGCTGACAAAGTCGCACCGCCAGGCGATGAACTTCTTCGTCAACGGTCGTTGGATCCAGCACCGCTCCCTCGGCTTCGCCTTGGAGGAGGCATATCACAGCCTGTTGATGGTCGGGCGACACCCCGTAGCGATGGTCCACCTCACGCTCGACCCGGCAGCCGTCGACGTCAATGTCCACCCAACGAAGGCGGAAGTCCGGTTCCGCGACGAGCGGGCTGCCGCCCGGGCGGTCCAGCGGACGGCCCACGCCGCGCTGGCCGGAGCGCCCCGCGACCGGCTCCCGACCGTGACCTGGGACCGGCCGGCCGAACGGGATGACGCGGTGGCCCGCCCGCTGCCGATGTCGTTGCCTCCGGAGGCGGTCCGGGAGCCCCCGCTCGAGTCGGCACATGATGAGGGACCGGCCCACCGGTCGGAGGACCACCCCTCCGGCCTGCCGATGCTGCGAGTGCTCGGTCAGATCGGGGCAAGTTTCATCATCGCCGAGGGACCGTCCGGCATGTACCTGATCGACCAGCACGCCGCTCACGAGCGAGTTCTGTTCGAGCGGATCATGGGGCAGTTGGCCAGGCAGTCCGTCGATCGCCAGCCCCTGCTGGAGCCGATGGTGATCGACCTGACGCCCGAGCAACTGGCGATGTGCGACCGGAGTCGGGACGAGTTGGCGGCGATCGGATTTGAGGTGGACCCGTTCGGGGACGGGTCGGTGGTAGTGCGCTCCGTCCCGGCGGTGGCGCGGGGTGGCAATTTGTCCGGGCGCTTCCGGGCCATCCTCGACGAACTCGTCAGCGGGGGGAACGGACAGTCATGGTTGGAGTCGGTGGCGATCAGCACCGCCTGCCATACCTCCATCCGTGCGGGCCAACCCCTCTCGATCCCGGAGATGCGCGAGTTGGTCGCCGAACTGGAGCGTTCGGCCCAGCCCCGGGCCTGCGGCCATGGTCGTCCGACGATGATCCACCTCACACAGGACGAGATGGCGCGGCAGTTCTCGAGGCGATAGGGCGCGTGGCGGCGCGGTGGATTATTCGTCTTCGAGGGTGATCCAGCCGTGGCGCAGGGCGTAGATGACGGCCTGGGTGCGGTCGTTGACGGCCAGCTTGCGCAGGATCGACGTGATGTGGTTCTTGACGGTCTGGTCGGAGATCTGGAGGATCGAGGCGATCTCCTTGTTGCTGTTGCCCTGGGCGACACAGTCGAGGATCTCGACCTCCCGCGGGGTCAGCGGAGAGAAGACCCCCTCGACCGGGGCCTCGCCCTGGGACAGCTCGCGGAACTGGTCCAACACCCGGGAGGCGACGAACGGGCGGGAGAGGACGTTCTCGTTGATGAGGTACTCGCCACGGGCCACCCGGCGAATCAAGGAGATGATCTGGCTCG
The DNA here is from genome assembly GCA_902806395.1 of uncultured Thermomicrobiales bacterium. Next base: position 5,787 of record CADCWH010000366.1, read on the forward strand.
GCTCGACATCCTTGGTGCTGTAGGCCGACGCCCCGACGCGGATGGCGTGGAACAGTTGCTCGTCGTCCTCGTGCATCGTCAGGATAATCACCCCGGTCTGCGGATGACGGCGCTTGAGGATGCGTGTCACCTCCAAGCCGCTCATGATCGGCATGTTGATGTCGATCAAGACCACGTCGGGAACAAATTGGTCAATCTGCTTGAGGGCCGCCTGACCGTCGCTGGCCTCACCGACGACCAGCAGATCGGCCTCGTCCTCGATGCTCCACCGGATGCCGCGTCGGAAGAGCGGGTGGTCGTCCACGATGAGCACCTGGATGCGATTCATCGCCTGGCCCTTGCGTCGCGAGGGATCGCTCATGTGCCCGCCTTTCCGGTGGCGCCCGTTCGGCTGGCCAGGCGGAGCCGGATCTCGGTCCCTTGGCCTACCTCGCTGGTGATGGACAACTCGGCACCGATCAACCTGGCCCGGTCCCGCATCCC
>CADCWH010000367.1 GCA_902806395.1 uncultured Thermomicrobiales bacterium
ACTGCTCTTCGGGGCCATCCAAGCGCTGGTCTTCGCCCTGCTGACCCTCATCTACATTACACTCGCCACGGCGGGGGGCCACGACGATCACGGCGCCCACGACCGTGAAACCCACACCGAGGGAGCCCACGGCTTGGCGAACGTCCCGGCCGGCGCCGCTGACTGACCTTTCACCGGCGGGGCCGTTGGCCCCGTCGGGTTGAGGCACGCCGCCCCGGGGCTGGCCTGGGACCTACACTTTGCGGACCAATGTCGCCGCCTCGCGCGGTGACCTCGGATGTCCGAGGAACGCTGGACCGGCACGGGCCGGTCCCGACGTCGAATGTGGCGCCCAGCTGGGCAGCGGCGCCGGGAGGAACGAGAGGTTATGTTCGAGATCGCTTCAACCGTGACGAGCGTGGATCCCGCGGTCATCGCGCCGGCCGTCTTCGATGCCCTGCCGGATCTGGATAGCACCCAGCGGGCGGCCGCCGCCTTCGCGATCGGCATCGGTGGTCTCGGCCCGGGCCTGGGCATCGGCCTGGCGGTCCGTGGCGCGATGGAAGCCCTGGGCCGCAACCCGGAGGCCGCCGGTGACATCCGGACCACGATGATCATCGGTGCGGCGCTGGCCGAGGCCGTCGCCATCTACGCCTTCGTCATCGCCATCATCATCCTCTTCGTCTAGTCGCCGAGCCGGGAGGCGGGACCGTCCTATCGGGCGATCCCGCCTCCCGGCCGGAACCGACTGGGCGATCCGCACCCCGCTGACGGAGTACGTGAACGATGGACGCGCTCGACCAGCTCGGCATCAACGGTTGGAACCTCATCGCCCAACTCGTCGCCTTCATCCTCTTCGTTTACCTGCTCTGGCGCCTCGCGCTCGGACCGATCGTCCGGGTCCTCGACCAGCGGTCCGACCGGATCCGCGAGAGCATGGAATCGGCCCAGCGGATGCAGGCCGAACTGCAGGCCACCGCGGCCCGCAACGAGGAAGCCCTCTCCGAGGCGCGACGCGAGGCTCAGCAGATCATCGTCAACGCCCGTGACGCGAGTGAGGCGACGATCGCGAGGGCCCAAGAAGAGGCAAGCCGCCAGGCAAATGAGTACTTGACGCGGGCCGAGGAGACACTTCGGCAGGAGACGCAACTGGCTCGCCAGGAGCTTCGCCAGGAGATGGCTGACTTGGTGGTCAGCGCCGCCAGTAAGATCGTCCGTAAGGAACTCGATCCGGCCAGCCAGACCCGCCTGATCCAGGAGACGCTGGCCGAGGCCAGCTCCGGCCAGAACGGGCGCCGCTAGGGCGATCGGCGCCGCGACCGGACACGCGCTCTGGCGAGGGCGTCCGGCACCGGGCATGTCCGGACCGCGGCGGGTCCCGGCGCCGATCGCTCCCCGGCCGGACCGGGACGAGCCCCGACCAGACGAGAGGAGACAGGATGGCGAGCGCCGCCAAACGATACGCCCAGGCCGTCGTCGAGCTCGCCACCGAACGGGGGACCCTCGACGCCTGGCAGCGGGACCTGAACACCTTTGCCGAGTTCATGGCCCGGCAAGATATGGCCCCCCTGTTCCAGAGCCCCAACGTGCCCCAGGAGCAGAAGGAGCAGATGCTGGACACGGCGCTCGCCGATGCCCAGCCCGAAGCCCGCAACCTGGCCAAGATGCTGATCGCCCGCGAACGCCTGGCGATCGTGCCGCGCCTGGTGGTCGAGTTTACGCGGGCACGGATGGCCGTCCAGGGCATCGTGGTGGCCGACGTCACCACGGCCGAGCCGCTCTCCGCCCTGGGGGAGACCGAGATGCGGGCCCGCCTGCAGGAGATGTTCGGCAAGCAGGTCGAGATGCACCTGCACACCGACCCCGAGATCATTGGCGGCCTGATCGTCCGCGTCGGCGACCAGCTCATCGATGGGTCCGTTGCCAACCAACTGCGTCAGCTCCGGACGCGGCTCGCCACCGGGGCGATCACGCCCTGACCTGGGCACTGCCCGATCGCCGGGGCCGAACGGGTCGCCTGGGTGATCCGGCTAGCGCCGGGGTCCGTCGCCGGGCGACAATAGGAGAAACAGCGAAGGACACTACGCGCGGCCCCGGCGCGAAGCCTGGCCCGCGTCACGGACGGTCCATTGGGCCGTGATGCGGCGGGAGCCGCGAAGGGAAAAGACGGATGGTCGTTCGCGCCACTGAGATCGGCGATATCCTCAAGCAACAGATCGCCAACTTCCAGCAGCAGATGACCCTCACCAACGTTGGCTCGGTCATCAACGTCGGCGACGGAATCGCCAGCGTCTACGGACTCAGCGACGTGATGGCCAGCGAGCTGGTCGAGTTCACCAAGACTGGCACCATCGGTCTCGCCTTCAACCTTGAAGAGGACAGCGTCGGCGTCATCGTCCTCGGGGACTACCTCGAGATCGAGGAGGGCGACGAAGTCCGCTCCACCGGCGCGATCGCCTCGGTGCCCGTTGGCGATGCCCTGATCGGCCGCGTGGTGGACGCCCTCGGCCGCCCGATCGACGGCAAGGGCCCGATCTCGACCGACAAGACCCGCACCATCGAGCGGATCGCCCCGGGCGTCATCGCCCGCCAGAATGTCGATACCGCCCTCCAGACCGGCATCAAGGCCATCGACGCGATGATCCCGATCGGCCGTGGTCAGCGCGAGTTGATCATCGGTGACCGCCAGGTCGGCAAGTCGGCGATCGTCATCGACACGATCATCAACCAGAAGGACAGCGGCGTCATCTGCATCTACGTCGCCATCGGCCAGAAGCGGTCGCAGGTGGCCCAGATCGTCCGCATCCTGGAAGAGAACGGGGCGATGGGCCACACCATCGTGGTGGTCGCCGCCTCGGCCGACCCGGCCCCGCTCCAGTTCATCGCTCCCTTCTCCGGCACTGCCATGGGCGAGGAGTTCATGGAGACCGGCCGGGACGCCTTGATCGTCTACGACGACCTCTCCAAGCACGCCCAGGCCTACCGGGAAGTGTCGCTGCTGGTCCGCCGCCCGCCCGGCCGCGAGGCGTATCCCGGTGATGTCTTCTACCTCCACTCCCGCCTGCTGGAGCGCTCGGCCCGATTGTCGGACGAGTTGGGTGGCGGCTCGCTGACATCCCTGCCGATGATCGAGACGCAGGCCAGCGACGTCTCGGCCTACATCCCGACCAACGTGATCTCGATCACCGATGGCCAGATCTATCTGGAGCCGGACCTGTTCTACGCCGGCGTCCGGCCGGCGGTGAACGCCGGACTTTCGGTCTCCCGCGTCGGCGGTGCCGCCCAGATCAAGGCGATGCGCCAGGTGGCCGGTCGCCTGCGACTCGACCTGGCCAACTTCCGCTCCCTGGCCGCCTTTGCCCAGTTCGGCACCAGCGACCTCGACGCCGCGACCCGGAACCAGATCGAGACCGGGCAGCGGCTGACCGAGATCCTGAAGCAGGGTCAGTACCGGCCGATGCCGGTCCAGGAGCAGGTCGCCATCCTGTGGGCCGGCACCAACGGGATGTTGTCGGATGTCCCGGTCGAGCGGGTCCGCGAGTTCGAAGCCGCGTTCCTCGACTACCTGCGGGGCTCTCACGCCGACCTCTTGTCCCGAATCGCCTCGGAGGGTGCCCTCAGCGACGAGCTGATCGAGACCTTGCGCACGGCGACGACCGATTTCAAAGCCGGCACCGACTTCGCCGTGGCCCCGGCCACCACCACGGCGGCGGCCACACGCTAGAGCACCCTGGCCCTGTGGCCGGGACCCGGCACGAGGAGGATTCGGTGCCTTCGACACGAGAGATCCGACGCCGCATCCGCAGCGTCCGCAACATGTCCCAGATCACGCGGGCGATGGAGATGGTTTCCGCGTCGAAGATGCGGCGGGCCCAGCAGAACGTGACCGCCAGCCGGCCCTACAGCGAGCGGATCGAAGAGGTCATCGCCGACCTCTCGGCGATCGAACTGGACGCCGACCAGATGAATCAATTCCCGCTGCTCCAACAGCGGGAGATCAGGCGGACTGCCGTCATCCTCATCACCCCCGATAAGGGACTGACCGGGGCGCTGAACTCCAACATCATCCGCCGGGCGACCCGCTACGTGCTACATGAGGCCAACGTCCCGGTCGAGGTCATCGCGGCCGGCAAGAAGGGTCGCGACTTCATGGTCCGGACCCAGCAAGAGATCGTGGCGGAATTCACCGCGATCGGGGACCGACCGACGTTGGACGACATCCGGCCGATCGTCGAGGTCGCCTTGAACGACTTTGAAACGGGCAAGGTGGACGCCGTCTACGTGGTCTACGCCAAGTTCGTCAATACGCTCTCGCAAGTCCCGGAGGTCCGCCAGGTGCTGCCGATCCGGCGACCCGAGGGACGTGGCACCTATACCGACTACATCTTCGAGCCCAGCCCGGTCGAGGTCCTGAACGCCCTGCTCCCTCGCTACATCGAGGTGCAGGTCTACCAGGCGATGCTGGAATCGATCGCCTCCGAGCACTCGGCCCGAATGGTGGCGATGCGCAACGCCACCGAGAACGCCAAGGACCTCGTCTCCGACCTGTCCCTGTCGTACAACAAGGCCCGTCAATCCCAGATCACCCGCGAGGTCTCCGAGATCGCCGCGGGCGCCAACGCCCTCCGCTAAGCCGCTTCACTTTCCAGTCCAACAGGAGTGACCGACACCATGGCAACCGGCGCAACCGGCAGGATCATCCAGATCACGGGCCCCGTCATCGACGTGGAGTTCCCGTCCGACCAGCTTCCCGAGATTTACAACGCGGTCGAGGTCCCCTTGGACGGGGGTGGCCGCCTCGTCCTCGAGACGCAGTATCACCTCGGCAACGACGCGGTCCGGACCGTGGCGATGAGTTCGACCGAGGGTGTCCGGCGCGGCACCCAGGCGGTCGACACCGGCCAGCCTATCGCCGTCCCGGTCGGCCCGGCGACGCTCGGTCGCATCTTCAACGTCATCGGCGAGCCGGTCGATGGCGGTGGTCCGGTCGAGACGCAGGAGACCGCGCCGATCCACCGCCCGGCCCCGAGCTTCGAGGAGCAGGCCACCTCGGTCGAAGTCTTCGAGACCGGCATCAAGGTCATCGACCTGATCGCCCCCTTCACCAAGGGCGGCAAGACCGGCGTCTTCGGCGGCGCCGGCGTCGGCAAGACGGTCATCATCACCGAGCTGATCCGCAACATCGCCGCCGAGCACGGCGGCTACTCGGTCTTCTGCGGCGTGGGCGAGCGGACTCGCGAAGGCACCCAGCTCTGGGGCGAGATGCACGAGTCCGGCGTGGTCGACAAGACCGTGCTGGTCTTCGGTCAGATGAACGAGCCGCCGGGCGCCCGCCTGCGGGTGGGTCTCTCCGGCCTGACGATGGCGGAGTACTTCCGCGACGAGGGGCGCGACGTCCTCCTCTTCATCGACAACATCTTCCGCTTCGTCCAAGCGGGTGCCGAGGTCTCGGCCCTCCTGGGCCGGATGCCGAGCGCCGTCGGGTACCAGCCGACCCTGGCGACCGAGATGGGGCAGCTCCAGGAGCGGATCACGTCGACCAAGACGGGCTCCGTCACCTCGGTCCAGGCCGTCTATGTCCCGGCCGACGACTACACCGACCCTGCGCCGGCGACCACCTTCGCCCACCTCGACGCGACCGTCTCCCTGGAGCGGTCGATCGCCGAACGCGGCATCTTCCCGGCGGTCGACCCGCTGGCCTCGACCTCCCGGGTCCTCGACCCGCTGATCGTCGGTGACGAGCACTACACCGTCGCCCGTGAGGTACAGCGCATCCTGCAGCGCTACCGCGACCTGCAGGACATCATCGCCATCCTGGGTGTCGAGGAACTGAGTGACGAAGACAAGCAGACCGTCGCCCGGGCCCGCCGGATCGAGCGGTTCATGAGCCAGCCATTCTTCACCGCCGAGGCATTCACTGGCACCCCTGGGCAATACGTCAGCCGGGAGGAGACGGTGCGGTCCTTCAAGGAGATCCTCGAGGGTAAGCACGACGGCCTCCCGGAGCAGGCCTTCATGTACCAGGGCAGTATCGACATGGTCGTCGCCCGGGCCGAAGAGATGGCGGTCACCAGCCGCTAGCCACACGGGTGGTCCGTGGTCGTCCGTTCCGGGCGGCCACGGAACGATCGAGACCGGATGATGTCCGGCATGCGGGGGGACGATGGCCAGTCGTGACAAGTTGACGGTCGAAATCGTGACCGGGGAGCGAGTCGTCTTCACCGAGAATGACGTCGACATGGTCGTTGCCCCCGGGAGTGAGGGCTCTCTGGGTATCCTCCCCCACCACGCCCCCCTGGTGACCCTGCTCTCCGAGGGCGAGTTGCGGATCACGAAGGGCGGAGCGGAGGAGAGCATCGTCGTCTTCGGCGGATTCATGGAGGTGACTGGGGACCGGGTCATCATCTTGGCCGATACCGCTGAGCGGGCCGAGGAGATCGACCTAGCCCGGGCTGAAGCCGCCCGCACCACCGCCGAGCGCAGCCTGAGGGAACGCGGCCCGGGCGGGGTCCAGGACCTGGCGGCCGCCGAGCGAGCCCTGGCTCGGGCGGCAGTGCGACTCCGCGTCGGCCAGCGCCGGGGAAGCCGCCGCACACCGGGCGCCGGCTCCGGGACCGGTTCCTAACCAGCGACTCACCGATTCACCTCCCCTCCCCACCGGAGCGCAGGGCCAGCGTGTAGCATTGCCCCACGACATTGACGTCGATTCCACCTTGCCGGGGATCACCCGGCCACTGCCCGCACCTGTCCAACATTGAGGCTCGCCCGGGCCGACCGGCGCCCCCGCCGCCCGTCGGCTCACCGCGAGCGGGGAGACTCGACCGATGACCGCCACCGTCTCGACGCTGACGCCCGCCACCGGCCTCGGCCAGGCGACCCTGGCCGGTGACGGCCTCGTCACGCCTGCCGCGAATGTGATCCGGATCACCGGTGGAAACCGCCTGTCTGGTGCGGTTCAGATCAGCGGCAGCAAGAACGCCGCACTCCCGGCCCTGGCGGCGACGTTGCTGACCGGAGACGAGTGCGTGCTGCGGAACGTCCCCGACCTGGCCGACATCCAGACGATGGTGTCCCTCCTCGGCGCGCTCGGGGCCGAGGTCGAACACGATCGGGAGAAGCGGCGGATCCGCGTCCGGGCGGCTAACCTGACCTCCACCGCTGCCCCGCCAGACCTCGTCGGGAAGATGCGGGCCTCGTTCCTCGTCGCCGGTCCGCTCCTGGCCCGCTTCGGCGAGGTTACGGCGACCACTCCGGGTGGTTGTCACCTCGGGGCCCGGCCGGTCGACGTCGACGTCCGCGGCTTTCGCCAGATGGGAGCCGAGGTCGACTTCAGTGAGCAAACCGTCGCCGCCCACACGGTCGGCCTGCGCGGTGCCTTCGTCTACATGGACTATCCGAGCCACACCGGCACCGAGAACCTATTGATGGCGGCCTCCTTGGCCAGCGGTCGGACCACGATCGTCAATGCCTCGTGCGAGCCAGAGATCATCGCCCTTGGGAGCATGCTGGTCCGGATGGGCGCCAGAATTTCCGGCTTAGGTTCCCCCACCTTGGTCGTGGACGGTGTCGATCGGCTCCACGGCGTTTCCGAGGTGATCCTGCCCGATCGCCTCCAGGCGGGAACCTTCGCCATCGCCGCAGTGCTCACCAAGGGGGAGGTGGAACTACACGGCGTCCGACCAGCCGACATGTTGCCCCTGACAGCCAAACTGACGGAAGCGGGAGCCCAAGTCTGGGCGCACGACGACAAGATGATGGTCCGTCCCGGTGAAAGACTGCGGGGTGTCGAGGTGCAGACCCTCCCATTCCCAGGGTTCCCGACCGACCTTCAGGCCTCCTTCGGCACCCTGTTGACCCAGGCTGAGGGACGGTCGAAGATCCATGAGCGCGTGTTCGAGGACCGCCTGCGCTACACCGACCAACTGAACGCGATGGGCGCCGATGTCCGGGTCGAGCGCTACAGTGTCCAAGGGAGCGACCAGATCCGCTACGGTACCCTCGCCGAGATCCACGGCCCGACGCCGCTGCGCGGCGCCGCCGTCCGGGCGCTGGACATCCGGGCTGGGGCAGGCGTGGTACTGGCCGGTTTGGCCGCCGAGGGCGACACCGTCGTTTCCGACATCTATCACCTGGCACGTGGTTATGAGGATTTCGTCTCGACCCTGCAGTCGCTCGGCGCGACCATTTCCGAGGGTGCGGCCGACCTGGCACCGTAACGCCCCCCGGAGGTCCGTCCGATGGTCGACAACGATCGTCCGGCCGTGACCCGAGGTGACGGCGCTGGTCAACTTAGATCACGTCCCATCCCCACCGGCAACAGGTCCGCGCGCATCACGGCCCTGTTCCCGCTCGCCACGGTCCTGCTCAAGGTCTTCCTTGCCACGCTGCTGGTGACAGGACTCTTCGGAATCGTACCCGGTGAGGGTGATCTGATTTCCTGAGACGGGTAAGGTGCCGCGACCCTTCAGGTTCTGAGGCGACTGCCCGGCTGTGCCGAACCAGGCGTCTACGTGTCCCCCAAACCCTGCTCAGATCTCCTCGTCAGCCGCCGCGTCGGTGGAGTCACCGGCGGTCGGCAGGAGCCCTAGGTCGATCATTTGCCGGGCCAGGAAGGCATTGTTGGCGGTGATCAAGCGGATCGCGTAACTGGACGCGGAGCGGGCAGCAGCAAACCCTGGTGAGTCAAGCTCGCGCTCTGCGGTCGTGCCCCGCTCCGTGGCCGCCTCTTGTGCCTCTTCGAGCAGCATCTCGTCGAGATAGGCCGCCAGTTGGTCCTCTGCCATCCCCAAGCCGTGCAGTGTTCCCGCCGCGTCTCGCATCCCGTCCCGCTCCCAACGTCGTTCGTCCGGACGTTCCAGGCGCCGCCCGATCCTCCAGCCTAGCATGGGCTGGCAGCATGGGTCGGCGCCGCTCGGCCTGGGCCGTTGCCCAATCGTTACCTCAGGGCCGGGCCCGACGGTCTGGGCGAACCGCGTTATACTCGGTCCGTCCGCGAGTTCGTCACCGACGAGCGCCGTTTGCCGCAGCCAGCGGACCCAGCGCGCACCCATCCCCTGTACCCGGTGGCGAGACCACTGCCAGGAGCGTGCGAGCATGACCTACGTCATCGCCCAACCATGTATCGGCGTCAAGGACGCATCCTGCGTCGAGGTCTGTCCGGTGGACTGCATCCACTCGACCGACGATGCCGAGCAGTATTTCATTAACCCAGACGAATGCATTGACTGCGGCGTCTGCGCCGAGGTCTGTCCGGTCGAGGCGATCTTCTTCGAGGATGATCTCCCCGAACAGTGGTCCTCATTCCAACCGGTCAACGCGGAGTTCTTCAAAGCCCAGGCCTGATACGATCCCGGGTCCGGCCTACTGCGGACGCCTCCTAGGAATCGTGACCTCGTCAGGACCAAGGAGCGGGCCGCACCCCCGGGGGTGCGGCCCGCTGCCTGTCTCGGACTCGCCTTTCAGTGTCCTCATGCCCGCCCGTCAGCCGTCGGCACGCCCTGCCACCGCGGGGATGTAGACCGGCAGGTCCGCCCGCCAGAGGGAATCGGGGCTGATGAGGTGGATCGTGTGACTGCCTTCGTCGACGGCCATACCGGTGATGCCGCGCAAGGCGTCGCCGTTCCCGATGGGCGTGTCGAAGAGGAAGGCTCGGGTCTCGCCCGTGGTCGGATCGGTCCGGATCACCCGCAACTCGTGTCCAACCCGATCGAGGACCCACAGGACCGTGGTATCGAGGCCACCGATCATCGTCACCGGTTCGGTCACCGGGGGATTCACGGGCAGCGTCCGCTCAGCGACGATCTTCCCAGCATCCAAAGTCGCAATTGACCCATCCACCCGCAGGACGTGGACCCGCCCGTCGATGACCAGGGCCTTCGCGCCCCGCAGCGACGGGGTCTGGCCGATCGGTGTCCAGGCCGACATTTCGCCATCGTCCGCGGTCACGTCTGCGCGCAGGATCGTCCCGTCCTCGCTGTCCAGAACGTAGAATCCGTCGTCGAGCGTCGCACAGGGACCCTGTCGTTCAGGGGCCGGCATGTCTCCCAGGGGACGAACCGTCCAGTCGGATCCCTGGAGCCGGTAGGCCGCGGCCCCGTCGGTCACTACCAGTCCACCCGTATTCCACGTGCCGTCAGTCAATGGGCCGACGACCCGGCCGTCGATCTCGCTTCCTGGTGCCAGCGCCGCAACCAGCCGGCTGTCGGTCAGGCTGACCTCATAGAGACCATTGGCGACCAAATACAGGGTCTGTCCAGCGCGTACCAGCCGGGGCGGCACCTTCGAGCCGGCGGTGATCTCCACCGGGATCTGACCCACGCGGGAGACGTTACCCAACCGGACGGCACCGCTCGCCTGATCCTGCAACTGTCGCAGGCGGACCCGGCGCGATGCCAGGGTTTCCTCGGCGATCCCTGCCTGCTCCGCCCGGGCGAGGGCCTCTTTCGCCGTGGTGCCGTCCGCTCCCAGGTCTTCTCCCGCTTCGAACGCCGCGATAGCCGAATCGAGACCGGCTAAGGCGTCACGGCTCTCCTGCGCTCGGGCGGTGCGTTCCGTCACCCGGTCGTGAGCCACGGCGCTCGACCCGCAGATGACGCTCAACGCGAGCGCTACCAGGGCAAGACGCGTCAGGCTACCGATACGACGTCGTCGCTGCGGCCCCGGTGGCAAGGTCGAGAGACCGCCGGGAAAGAATGCGGCCCGCCCACGCGGGCCGGTGACGACCCGGATCGTCTCCCCCGAGCGCCCGGGCAGCGTAGTTCCTCCTGACTGGATCACCGGCGACCGCGATGTCACCGGCGCGGTGGTCACGTCAGATTCCCCGTCGTCCACCTGCCCGGGGGCCAGGACCCATGCCTTGACGGGCGTAGCCATTCCTCCAGGAGCGGTCGGCGGGACCCTGCCGGACGATTCCCCCCGTCTATTCCAGCGGCCGAGTCCCGTGGCCGATGTGGCCGCTCGTTCAGATCGGGACGCCGCCGAGTGCCACCAGGCATCAGCCGCGGCCAGGGTTGCGGCCCGGACCTCCTCGTCAGTCGCCAGCCCGACGCCCGACTCGATGACCCCCGGTATCGAGGAACCAGACTCGTCGGAGACCAGTGATGGTGACGCTAAGTCCACCTCCTGGTCCGACTGTATGGTGGCGTCCCTATCGTCCGCCGAGGGCGAGCTATCGCTGGACCCCGCCTCGAACGCGACCTGTCTCGGCTGACGCGTGACCCGATCTCCA
>CADCWH010000368.1 GCA_902806395.1 uncultured Thermomicrobiales bacterium
ACACGAGCACGGGTTCCCGCCGGTCAACGTCTTCTTCGCCGAGGACAAGGTCAGTGTGGCCCAGGCCCATGGCTGCCGATGGGCCGTGGAGGACAGTCCCCGCCACGCCCGGGCCTACGCGGCGGCCGAGATCCCCTGCTTCCTCCTCGCCGCCAGCGACAGTCCGCACGGCCCCAACATCCTCCCGGTCCCGTCGCTGCGCCAGATCGACGCGCTGCTGGCGGCGGAGTCGACCCCGGCGAACGGGACGTCAACACCGCCGGTTTCCGCCGTCCCCCCGGCTAACCCGATCATGGATCAGTCCGCTGAGCGCCGCCCGACGATCGTGATCGGTGACGCGATCGATCCCGGCGCGTACGCGACGCTCGCCGCCGGGGCCGACCTGGTCTCGGTTGACGGCACCGACCTGCCCGCATTGCTGGCCACGTTGCCCGGGGCCGATGCCCTCGTGGTCAGGAGCGAGACACAGGTCACGCCAGAGGTCATGGACGCTGGCCCGAACCTTCGCATCGTGACCCGGGCCGGGGTCGGGGTGGACAACATCGACCTCGCGGCGGCGACGGAGCGCGGCCTCTTGGTCCTCAATGCTCCCGGAGCCAACGCCGTCTCGGCTGGTGAGCACACCATCGCCCTACTGCTGGCCCTGACCCGTCAGATCCCCTTCGCCAACGCGTCTACCCACGCGGGGTCGTGGGCCCGGAAGAAGGTCTCGGCCGTGGACCTCAAGGGACGGATCGCCGGGATCATCGGCTTGGGCCGGGTGGGAACCGTCGTCGCCCGCCGCCTGCGCGCCTTCGAGATGGAGCTGATCGCCTACGATCCCTACATCGACCCCTCCCGGTTCCGCGACCTCGGCGTCACACCCGTGGGGTATGCGGAGCTATTGACCCGTGCCGACGTGGTCACCTTCCATGTTCCCCAGAATGCCGAGACCACACATATGCTGGACGCGGCGGCGATCGCCACGATGCGACCGACCGCCTTCGTCCTCAACTGCGCCCGGGGCGAAATCGTAGACCAGGACGCCCTGGCCGCCGCCCTGCGGGAAGGCAGGTTGGCGGGGGCAGGAGTCGATGTCTATCCTCGCGAACCGTGCCTGGAGAGTCCCCTCTTCGGCCTGCCGAATGTGGTCCTCACCCCGCACACGGGCGGGTCGAGCGCCGAGGCCCTAGCCGCCGTCGGCCAGGTGATCAGTACCACGACCCTGGCCGCCCTGCGCGGTGAGGCGGTGCCGAATGCGGTCAACCTGCCTCCCGCGTCATTGGAGGCACCGGCCCTCCGTCGCCTGACCACCGTCGCCGGCGCGGCCGGCAAATTGATCGCGGTCCTGGAACCCGAACTGCCGACCCGGATGCGCCTGGTCATAGACGGTCAGGTGCCGGAAGACGTCGCTCTGCACGTCCTGGCGACTGCCCTCAGTGAGGCGCTGCAGCGCTGGACTGACCGGAGGGTGACGCCAGTCAACGCGGCTCTGGTCGCCGCGGAGTCGGACCTCGTCGTCTCGACCATCCACGGCGACGCCGACCCCGACCGCCTCCCCACATTCACCCTGGAAACCGAAGGTGACCCGTCCCACCGCGTCACCGTGTCGTGGGACCGGGTGATGGCGGGGATCACCGAGGTGGACCGGTTCTCGTTGGAGCGAGCGCTGGCCGGTGACGTCCTGATCACCCACCACGTCGACCAACCTGGCGTGATCGGGTTCCTCGGCACCATCCTGGGCAACCACGGCGTCAACATCGCCGGGATGCAGGTCGGTCGCCACCGACGCGGTGGAGAGGCGATCATGGTCACCAATGTCGATGACCCGATCCCTCCAGACGCCCTGCGCGACATCTTGACCGTGCCAGGAGTCACGACGGCTTTCGTCGTCTCCCTGCCCCCGGCCAACCCGCGCACCAGCCTGGCGTCCGACCTGGCGATGGCCGCCCATTGACGTCGACGATGGTGCGGACCGGGACGGGCCAGGATCATGGACAGGGAGCACGACCCTACGCTGTCTACCCAACCGACCCGACACCCGGATATTGCCGCAACGGTCCAAGACCCTCCGATCGCCGCTGGGTCACTGCCGTTGGATGGTGACTCCAGTGCATCGATCCCGCAGCCACGCATCAACACCGGCAGGACGATCGGTCCTTCCCAGACCGTGGGTGAACCAGAGGCCACGCCCGGCTTGAGTCCAGCCCAGGAAAGGGCCGGCACGCCGGCCAGCGCCGTCTCCCAGGTCTCGATCGGCTTGCTCGGTGTGCTCGGGTTCTTAGTCGTAGCCGACGCCCGGGTCATCGACCCGTTGTTGCCCGTGATCGCAGACCACTTTGGCACGTCCGTCGCCGCGGCCGGACTGACCGTATCGGCGTACACCCTCCCGTATGGCGTGTTCCAACTGGTCTATGGTCCGCTTGGGGACCGCGTTGGCAAGCTGCGAGTTATGGCGGTCGCCATCCTCTGCTTCGCGGTCGGGACGGCCGCCTGCGCGGCGGCGACCACGCTGCCACTCTTGGTAGTCTTGCGCTTCGCCACGGGCGTCGCCGCCGCGGCCCTGATCCCGCTGACCCTCGCCCACATCGGCGACACCGTCGCCTACGAGGGTCGTCAGGCCGCCCTGAGCCGGTACCTCTCGGCCCTCGCTCTCGGTCAGATCCTCGGAGCGAGCATCGGGGCGAGCGTCGCGGACTTCATCAGTTGGCGGCTGATCTTCCTCGCCTATGGCCTTGCCGCGCTCGTGATGGGACTGATCTTTTCCCGCGCGGTCAGACGTCAGCCACGGGCCGATGCCGTCCCGGTGGCGCCCCGTCAGCCCCTCACGCTCACCATGCTCATCACCCCCTATCGCACCGTGCTGCGAGAACGAGCGGCAAAGGTGGTCCTCGGCACGGTCCTGCTGGAAGGCGCCTGCTTTTTCGGCGGTTTCGTCTACGTCGGCGCCGCGCTGCGGGACCGCTTTGGGCTCCCCTACGCCGCCATCGGGATCATCCTGGCCTGCTTCGGGCTCGGTGGACTGGCGTACACGCGCCTCGTGCCGCGCCTCTTGCCGCGCCTCGGCGAGCGGGGCCTGGTCCGCGCCGGAGGCACGGTGATCACCGTCGCCTACGTCGCCCTGGCCCTCTCACGGGATTGGCGCCTCGTCCCGCCCCTGGTCTTCCTGGCCGGGATCGGTTTCTATGCCTTCCACGGGACGCTCCAGACCAAGGCCACGGAACTCGCCCCCGGGGCCAGGGGAACGGCGGTGGCCCTCTTCGCGTTCTGTCTGTTCCTCGGCCAATCGGCCGGCGCGGTCATCTTCGGCCAACTGGTCGGCGGGTTGGGCTACGGCGTGAGCCTGGTCGCCAGTGCCCTCCTGACCGGCGGGATCGCCGCCGCCTTCTCGTCCCTCGTCCGGTCGCTGCCCGGTGGGCACCAACAGGCAGCGATGCGCCCGTCTCCGGTCCCGGTGGAGTGACTCGACGTGTAGTCTGACAACGGAAGGTACGACCCCATGCCCGCCAGTCCGGTTCCCGAGCGATATCACGACCTGCTCCTGAGCACGATGCTCGGTCACCTCGCCACGGTCGATGCCCGGGGGCGCCCCCAAGTCAATCCCGTCTGGTTTCTGTGGGACGGCGAACACGTCCTCCTCAGCGTGAAACCGGAGACGCAGAAGTACCGGAACTTGCGTACCCGGCCTCAGTTGGCGATCTCGATCTCGGACCCCAACCGCCCCAATCGTTACCTAGAGATCCGGGGCACGGTGATCGAGTTCCGGCGCTTCACCGACCTGTCCTGGGTCAACCGGCTGGCTCGTAAGTACACCGGCGGAGACTTCGCCCACGGTTTCGAGGGCGAGGAGCGCTACGGACTGACAGTACAGGTCGATGCCTGGACCGCCCAGGGCTGAGCGGCCGATGCAGGAACACGGCTGCTCCCGGTCGCGGTCGTCCGGTCGGAGAATGTCCATGTCGACCACTTCAGGCGGGGACGTTCGCCCGAGCCGGATCGATGACCTCGGCGACGATCCGCTCGACGGTCTCGGCACGGTCGTTGCCCGGTGGCTGGAACAGGAACTCGCGCATCCCCGCCTCGCGATAACGGCCGACGAAGTCAGCGAAGGACCCGACCGACTGCCAGGGATCCTCGTCCGGATACTGGGCCGGGACGTAGAGGAGCGAGCGCAGGATCGAACCGGAATCGCGACCGAGGGCCAGGCATGCCTCGTCCAAGGCGGCGTTGCGGTCCGCGATCTCGGCCGGGGTGCCGATCGAGTTCCACCGCTCGGCGTGACGGGCGACGATCGCCAGCATCTTCGGCTTGTGCGCTCCCAGCGTCAGCGGAGGGCGTGGCAGCTGCAGCGGCCGGGGCAAGAAGAAGGCGTTCGCCAGGGTGTAGTGCTCCCCGGCATAGTCAGTCACCTCCTGTCTCAGCAGCAAGTCGACTGCCTCGACCGCTTCCCGGAACCGATCCACCAGCGGCCCGGGCGCCTGGAGTTCGATGCCGTACTGCTCGTGCTCGTCGGCGAACCAGCCTGCCCCCAGCCCTAACTCGAGCCTCCCTCCGGACATGTGATCCAGGGTCACGGCCTGCTTCGCCAGGACGCCGGGGTGACGAAAGGTGTTACTGCTCACCAGCACCCCGATTCTGACCCGCTCCGTCACCATCACCATCCCGGCCAGCGCCGTCCACGCCTCGTAGAGCGGGAGGTGGGGCGTGAACGGTTTGACCAGGTGATCGGGTAACCAGAGGCTATCGAACCCCAGGGCCTCGAACCAGCGCCACCGCCG
>CADCWH010000369.1 GCA_902806395.1 uncultured Thermomicrobiales bacterium
ACCGCCCGAGCGAGAGGTGAAGCCGCCGTGCAGGACGCCCGCATCCCGATCTTCGATGGTCACAACGACACCGTGCTGAGCCTGCGTGGCACCGGCCGGTCCTTCTTCACCCACGGCACAGAAGGACACATCGACCTACCCCGGGCAAAGGCCGGTGGCCTGGCCGGGGGCATCTTCGCCATCTTCGTCCCCGCCCCGAACGAGGCCATCGACCTGGATGATCCCGGTGCCGCCGCTGACTCCGCCGTGGCGGACGCGGTCACCTCGGATGCGCCAGAGGAGACGGCCGATCCGGCCGGTCCCCCGGCCGCCGGGCCGGTCATCAACCTCGACCCCGGTGACATCCCCCTCGCCTATGCCACCCAGTTCACGCTGACCGAGATGGCCCGGCTCCTACGGATCGAGGCTCAATCCCGGGGGGAGGTCGAGATCGTCCGGGACGCGGCCAGCCTCCGCCGCTGCATCGCCGATGGCCGCTTCGCGATCCAGATCCACATCGAGGGCGCCGAGGCGATCGACGCCGACCTGGACACCCTGGACGTGTTTCACGCCGCCGGTCTCCGCTCGGTGGGCATCGTCTGGTCCCGGCCCAATATCTTCGCCCACGGCGTCCCCTTCGGTCCCGGCTCCCCTGACACCGGCCCGGGCCTGACCGAGCGCGGACGCGACTTGGTCCGAGCTTGTAACCGGCTCCGTCTGATGATCGACCTCAGCCACCTGAACGAGCGCGGTTTCTGGGACGTGGCGGAACTCTCCGACGCCCCCCTCGTCGCCAGCCACTCCAACGCCCACGCCATCGCCGCCACCACCCGCAACTTGACCGACCGCCAGCTCGACGCGATCCGCGACTCCGACGGCTTGGTCGGCCTCAACTTCCACGTCGGCTTCCTGCGCCCCGATGGCCGGCGCGACCCCGAGACCCCGCTGGATGTGATGGCGGACCACGTCGACTACCTCGTCGAGCGCCTCGGTCCGGACCGAGTCGGCCTCGGCTCCGATTTCGATGGCGCCACCATGCCGAATGCGATCGGTGACGCCACCGGCCTCCCGGCCCTGGTCGAGACCCTGCGAGCTCGGGGCTACGATGACGGGGCTCTGTGCAAGATCGGGCACGAGAATTGGGTGCGCGTCCTGGAAGCGACCTGGGGCGCGTAGGTGGGAGACCGCGGGACTTCGCGGCGCTGGCCCGTCACCGGCAGCTGGCCGGACCCATCTGGTGAGTGACGGTCTCTTCGATCGGCAACACCGTTCGCTGACCATCGGCTCGATCTTGGCGATGTCGACGGTCGCGTTCGAGGGGCTCGCCCTGGTCACCGTCGCGCCGCTGGTGGCGCGGGACCTGGGAGGGGAGGAGCTCTACGGCTGGATCTTCAGCGCCTTCCTCCTGACCCAGATCGTGAGCACCGTGCTGGCTGGGCAACAGATCGACCGCAGGGGTCCGGCCGTGCCGTTCGCGGTCGCCCTCGTCTTGTTCGGCGCCGGGCTGGTCGTAGGCTCGCTCGCCCAGACGATGCCGGTCCTGATCGCGGGGCGAGCCCTCCAGGGCCTCGGCGCCGGGGCCGTGGCGACCTGCGTCTACGCGGTCGTGAGCCGTAACTATGTGGACGCCCTGCGGCCCCGGATGATGGCCACCATCTCGACCGCCTGGATCGTCCCGTCCCTGGTCGGTCCGGCGGTCGCCGGGTTCATCGCTGAGACGCTCTCGTGGCGCGCCGTGTTCGCGGGGATCGTCCCCCTCCTGGTGATCTCCGGGATCCTGGCCACCCCGGCATTCCGCGGTGACCCCGGCACGCCACAGCAGGCCCGGCCCGGGGATCGCCGCCTGGGACGGGCCATTGCCCTGGCGATCGGGGCCGGGACCTTCCTGACCGGCTTGACCACGACCCCAGTGCCTCTGGGCATCGGGTTGGCTGTCGTTGGGCTCGCGATCGCGGGACCCGCGATGCGATCCTTGCTTCCGCCGGGCACCCTGCGGGCCCGTCCCGGATTGCCCGCGGTGATCGCTACTCGGGCGATGTTCGTCTCGGCCTTCTTCACCGGCGACGCCTTCCTGATCCTGGCGCTCACCGACCTCGGTGGCTACCGCGCCTCGATCGCCGGGCTGGTGATCTCGTCCGCGTCAATCGCCTGGACCTCGGGGAGTTGGCTCCAGGTCCGCATCGACCGGCGCGCGGGAGCCGGGAGTCGCCGCACTCGCGTCCGCTGGGGCGTCGCCCTGATCTCCATCGGGATGACTCTCCTCACGGTCACCACCGCACTGGGCGGGGCACCCCCTCTGGGAGCGGCGATCGCGGCGTGGGTGGTGGCCGGCCTGGGTATCGGCCTGGCCCACTCGACTGTCTCGACGATGGCCTTCGCCCACGCCCCGGCTGGCGAGGAGGGCGCGATCTCGGCGTCGCTGCTGCTGGCCGACCTCGGAGCTCCGGCACTGACGATCGGGATCGGGGGTGCGCTCGTCGCCCTGGCCGGGGCGCGGGGCTGGTCCGCCGAGACCGGCATCCTGCTGGCGTTTCTGGTTTCGATCTCGGCGGTCACCCTGGCGGCCCTCGCCGCCACTCGGCTCCCGACCGGTTCTCCCGGATGAGCGGACCATCGCGGCCAGTCGTCGATGAATGGGCGCGCACGCTGGGTGACGGGTGGCGCGTTCCCGATGACCCTCCGGATCCGGACCACCGGACCGACCTCCCCATCGCCGCGATGCGGCAGGCACTCGTGATCAGCGATCCCGTCGCCGCCCGGTCGCCGCGAGCCTAGATCGCCTGCACCGAGAGCCGGGAGATTCCCCTCTTCGTCCACTTGGTCGAGGCGGCAGCACGGGCTCACCGCGAGGGCTGGTTCTACCGCGCGCTACCCACAAGTCATGTGCTGATGCACACGATGCCGGACGAGTTGGCCGACGTACTCTTCACCCTCGCGTAGCGCTGGGGATCCGGGCCGCGGCCGGGGTCGTTCGACCAAGGAAGACCCAGATTGCCCGCCGGGTCAGGCGGCGGCGCGGACCTCCGCAGGTCGCGGGCGGGCGTTTGGCGATCCGGGAGGCACCGCCCCGTCTTACCAGGCAACGACGACCGCATCGGCAGAGCGACGTGATCTTGGTCTAGGGCGTCCGCGGATCACGTCGGGTAGGACACTGACCGGTCCGATGGATCGTCGGAGAGCGGTCCGGCCTCAACCGGGTTTCCGCAGCGTCCGGTCCAGTCCGGGCATCGGGTCAGGCTCGATGGACCGGGGCTCACCCTTGACGTCCCCACGCCGGAGCAGACGACGAAGCACGGAACTGAGCCGGGCGGTGAGCGTCGATCGCTCGGCTACCTCCTCGGCGTAGTCGGTCGCGGAAGCGATTGGGCCGACGTCCTGCCCCAATTGGTGCTCCAGCTCGCCCCGGTGCCGCATCACCCACAGGTAGACATCGGCCTCGCTGTGGTGTGGGAGGCGGTCCAGCACGCCTCGCTCCCGCACTACCCGGACGATCGGCATGTAGATGTAGTCGTACCAGTCCCCCACCGCCTCGGCCGTAGTGGCATCACGGTGCCAGATCGCCGTGAGCCAGCGCTGATGCCCGAGGATATGCTCCCAGATCTCGTCGTATCGGCCCAGGGCCGTCGGCCGAATATCGTGGTCGGGCCGCAGCCGGTCCAACTCGGTGCGGCGGAGGAATTCGGCATACTCGGCCTGGAGCAGCAGTTCCGTCGGTCGCATCGACGCGTTGAGCGGCACGCGGACGTGGCCCTCGATCACCTCGGCGTCGATGAAGTCGGCCCCCTTCTCCCGCGCTACGGAGACGCGATGGTTGCCGTCCTTGACGAAGTAGATGTCTCCGACCTGGTAGAGCTGGATCGGGGGCAGGCGGACATCCCGGAGGAACGCCTTATCGACGCTCTTCCAGCGGTTCGCCGTGTGACGCTGTCGGGGTAGGAAGGCCCGGTCGAAGTCGTTGAAGCGGTCCATGCTGCCGACGATCTGGTTGATGTTGACCGTCTGCAACCCGCGATAGCTCTCCCGATCGGGGGACAGTCTCTGGCGCACCTCGTGATAGGGGATCAAGTCGTTCGGGCGCCGCCCGATCGCGGCGATGAGGTCGTGGAAGAATGCCTTCTGCCTGGCCCGGTCGAAGTCTTGGCGGGCCCGCTCCTCACTCACGGGTGCGGTTCCAGCGTCGATTTGGTGACCGGCTCGACATCGCGATCACGCTGGGCGAGATCGCGGGTGGCGGCGCGAATCCGCTCCGCCGCAGGGACGACGAGAGGCGGTGTGGGAGCGATCGCCGGAGCCGGCTCGACCGCGGCGACGTGGAGGTCGAGTTCCCGGAATGGGAAGACATTGATCACCTCGGTTGCCTCGAAGGTCGTCCGGGCCGACCGGGACCGGTCGTAGAGGTGGATATGGCCATGCAACTGGTAGGTCGGCCGGAACCAGCGCAGGAACCGCCGCATGGCCACGAATCCCCGGTGGGCCGGATCGTTCGCTTGGTCGTTGATGTCCCGTGGCGGCGCGTGGGTAATGAGGATATCCAGAGCGCGTCCGTGGCGGTACCGATTCCAGAGCAGGCGGGGCGTCATCGTGATGATCTTCCACATCATCTCGGCTTCGCTGTACTGTTCCGGTTCATCCTCGTTGTACTTTGGCGACCCCGGTAGTCCGGCCAAGATCAGACCGGAGCCGGGATCCCGAACCACCTTTCCACTCAGGTCGACGCACCCCAAGGGACGGTATCGCTTCCCCCAGTCGCCGCCCCGGGTCAACTCCTCGGCGTGATTGCCAAGCACGTAGTAGACCGGCTTGTCCAGGGCATCGACGATGAACTCCAGGTAGCGAGCCGGGAGGTCGCCGCAGGAGAACACGATCTCCACGTCCGGCATGCGCTGCCGCAGTGAGGCCGAATAAATCCGCTGGTCGATCTCGTCGGAGACGGCGAGGGCGTGAACGGGCATCGGTCACCGCGGGGGACGAATCCACCCGGGACCGGTATCCAGCGACCGGCGCCCTGGCGGAGCGAATCAAGACTGAAGGGTACGGTGCCGGGCGTGGGCACGCAACTATCTGCCACCGATGAGATCGTCCGACGCACCGCACGTCGCACGCCTCGTCCCCGGCGCGGTGAGTCCCTGACCAGATGGGGGCAGGTGCGACCTCTGGAACGGCCAGTCACTTCCTCCCCAAATCGTGCGACCATATCGGCATCGGGGCCGGTCCCCGGGCCGGTGGGCGGTCCACCCGGCCGGGGGAATGCCCATGCGCCTGTCCGACACCGTGGTCCTGATCAGCGGCGGTGGTTCCGGCATCGGCCGGGCCACCGCCCTGCGCTCCGCCGCCGAGGGGGCGAGCGTCGTGGTCGTGGACCTCGATGCGAATGCCGCTACCAGGGTTGCCGGGGAGATCGTGGCGTCCGGCGGCCGCGCCCTCCCGATCGCCGCCGACGTGACGGAGGAGGCCGCCGTCACGGCGGCGTTCGACCGCGCCATCGCCGAGATGGACCGGATCGACGTGCTGGTCAACAACGTCGGCGTCTCCCTGGGCACCGACATCCTCGAACTGGACCTGGCGACCTGGGCGAGCAACGTCTCCGTCGTGCTGACCAGCGCCTACCTCTGTACGCGGGCTGCCCTACCGGGCATGGTCGCCCGAGGCCGGGGGGCCATCGTCAATGTCGCGTCGGTGAACGGGATGACGGGTCTCGGAGAAGATGCCTACGGCGCGGCCAAGGCGGGGATGATCAACCTGACCCAGAATGTCGCGGTGCGCTATGGCCGGAGCGGCGTCCGGGTCAACTGCGTCGCCCCGGGAACGGTGCGCACCCCGGTCTGGGACGAGCGTCGGAACCGGGATCCTGACATCTTAACGCGCCTGACGCGCTGGTACCCGCTGGGTCGGATCGGGGAGCCGGACGATGTCGCCCGAGCGGTGGTTTTCCTGGCGTCGGACGACGCGGCCTGGGTCACGGGAGTGGTCTTGCCCGTCGATGGCGGCCTGATGGCGGGCCGGTTCGACATGGCGCGGGATCTGGTCCCGGACGATGCCTAGTCGTTGGCATGAGCGGGCTTCCGAGGGGGACGACTCCACGTGAGGACCGACGAGTCTGACCGGGGTAGGACGGGATCGATGAGACCCGCGGCGAGAGCAGCGGTCACGGCCGCCGTCCGCGTCCTAACGCCAAGTTTCGCCCGGATCCGGCTGACGTGAGCTTCCACGGTGCGCACGCCCAAGAAGAGCGCATCCGCCATCTCGCGGTCTGAGATCCCAGTCACCAGCAATCCGAGAACATCCTCTTCCCGAGGTGATAGCTTGATCGCAGACTGGGCAGGAGTCTGGTCGGCAGCCGCCGTCGACGGCACGATCGCGTCTATCTCATCGATGGCGAGGGGCACCGTGAGTTGACGTCCTAACGACCATGCGTCACGAAATCTCGTCTCTCCCAGACTCGCCCGAACCGCCTCCAGCGCCCGCTGGCGCGCGGCCATCTCAGTCGAGATCATGGCCCTGGCACCCGACTGTTCAGTCAATGCCTCCGCGGCCCCGAGGAGCCGCGCGGCTTCCTCGGGTTGGTTCCAGGCCGCCGCCGCGAGTGCGGTTCCTTCAAACACATTGACGATCACGCGCAATTCTCTCGAATCACCGAGCAGGGTCAGACACTCGCGATAGTACGAGAGGGAACGAGCATAATCTTCTTGGTCACGCGCAACATTGCCCAGATCGCACAACGAGCGAATCATGCCGAGGAGGTAACCCTGTTGGCGACAGGTGCCCAGGGCCAGTTCGTGTCTCACCATCGCGACATCGAGGTTTCCCCG
>CADCWH010000370.1 GCA_902806395.1 uncultured Thermomicrobiales bacterium
CGCATCATCTAATCGGGCCGCTTCCCGGCGGGCCCGGAGGGCGACGGCCTGGGTCGCGCGATACGCGGGGACCAAGGGCCCCTCGTCCGGCCAAAAGCCTCCCCCATACCCACCGACCCCCGCGAAGCCGACCATGACCGTCTTGGGCACGGGATGTCCCGGCCAAGTGCTACCCGGCGCGGGACTCCCGGCCGCGACCGCGACTGGCACCGACATGCCCGTGCCGTCGAGCAGGCGGACGCCCGCCGCCTCCAAGATGCGGCGGAGGGCGGTCCGCCGCAGGCAGCGACGGTCGTGGTTACCAAGGACCGCGATGACCGGCACGCGGATGAGCGACAGGACGGACGCCACGGCCTCGAACTCCGCCAAGCGGCCGTTATCGGTCATGTCTCCCGCGATGACCAGGACGTCGGCCCGGTCGTGGATCGTCGTGAGATCGTCGGCCAGTTCGGCCGACACCTCGGTCTGGACGTGGAGGTCACCGATCGCGGCCAGCCGGACATGGCCGGGACGCGTCGGTCGGATACCTGACATGGGAGAATGATAGCGGGGTTGCCCGGAGCTGCGCCGCGCCGGATGGCCCCGACGACCGGGTCATGGACATGGGCGTTGACCCTTGAAGCGTCGAGGACGGTGTCGCCCCTCCGGGACCGGCCCGGTATACTCCGTTGCCATGCGAACCTATAACGATCCCCCGCCGGTCGTTCCCCGAGTGACGGGCCGTGCCGCGCGACGGGGCGAGCCCGTCAACCGATGTTTCCGCCTGCTCGCCATGGTGGCACTCGTCGGGTTGCTCGTCGGTGTGCGTCCGTCCGCGGTCTCGGCCCAGGAGACGGAGGACATCCCGGCTCCACCCGAGGACATCACGGCCGACGCCGCGTACGTCCTCGACGTGGACGCTGGCCAGGCCCTCTATGCGAAGGACCCGGATGCCGAACTGCCCCCGGCCAGCACCACGAAAATCGCGACCGCTCTCGTCGTCCGGCAGAATAGCCAGCTGACCGACACGGTGGTGATCGAAGACGACGACCTGGTGGACGTCGAGGTCTTCTCGAACATGGGCCTGGTCGCGGGCGACACGCTGACGATCGAGCTCCTCCTCTATGGGCTCCTGTTGCCCTCCGGCAACGATGCCGCCAACGCGCTCGCCCGCCACATCGGCGCTGGCCTGCCGGGGGGCGAGACCGACCCCCGCGCCGCGTTCGTCCAGGGGATGAACGACCTCGTCGCGTCGCTCGGACTGGAGCACACCCAGTTCCGTAATCCGGCCGGGCCGGATGAGGAGGGGCACTTCTCGTCCGCTCGGGACCTCGCGACGCTGGCCGGTGAACTCCTCCGGGACGAGACGCTGGCGGAGATCGTCGACACTCCGACTTATGAGGGCGTCTCCTCCGGACCGGAGGCGCGCACCTATCCCCTCTCGACCACCAACAACCTGCTCCAGGACGATGGCATCATCGGCATCAAGACGGGGATCACCGAAGCAGCCGGGGGGTGCCTGGTGATCGGCGCCACCTATCTGGACAATCGGGTGGTGACGGTGGTCCTCGGGAGCGATGTGGCGGAGGACCCGAATTCCGGCTTTCTGACCAGCCCGGCCCGTTACAGCGATACGCTGGCCATCATTGGCGCCCTGAACGTCAACTACGCGTGGGTCGATCCGGCCCAGGTCCCGGGCCTGACCGACGCCATGGCTGCCTGGGAAGTGACGCTCGGCGATGGGGGAGCGAACCTGGTGATCCCGGCCGGGACCGACGACGTCGCGTTCCGGCTCCGCCTCGGGCCGGCGGCCAATCCCGATGAGGAGGTCGGCCGCGTGCTATTCTTCGTGGGAGACCGCCAAATCGCCGAGCGCCCGCTCTATCAGGTCTGACCCGCGGATCGCGCTGTTCCAGCCCGCGGTTCCCTCAACGACAAGCGCGGTCATGCACTGGGATGTCCCGTCGTCCGGCACGGGCGCAACCGGTCGTCCTCTCTCCAGTCCTCCCTATCTCTTCACGTCCTCACCGGAGGTTCCCCACCGTGGAACGATTACAACGCGTGATGGCCGCGCGTGGCAGCGGCTCGCGTCGCGATGCCGAGGCCCTCATCGTCGCCGGGCGTGTCACCGTGGATGGTCAGCGGGTCACCGAGCTGGGGACCAAGGTAGACCCTCAGCGGGCAAAGATCCGGGTAGATGGCCGCGAACTCAGGGCCCAGCGAGACCGCACCCTCATCCTCCACAAGCCGGCGGGCTACATCACGACGGTCAAGGACGAGCGCGACCGGTGGACCGTGATGGACCTGGTCGACGTCCGTGAGCGGGTTTACCCGGTCGGACGCCTCGACCGCGATACCGAGGGGTTGCTGATCCTGACCAACAATGGCGAGTTGGCCAACAGGATCATGCACCCGCGGTATCGGCTGACTAAGGAGTACCACGTCCTGACCACGATTCGGCCCGACGATCGGACGATGAGGAGGGTGCGGGAAGGGGTCTTGGTCGATGGTCAGGTGATCCGGCCGGACGAGTTCCGGCTGCTGCGAGAGTCGCGGGACGGGATATGGCTGACCATCAGCCTCCACCTCGGCATGTATCACGTCATCCGGCGGATGATGGAGGCGGTCAAGATCCCGGTCGAGCGCCTGACCCGGGTCCGAGTCGGACCGTTGGCCCTCGAGGGCATCGCCAAGGGGACATGGCGCGACCTGACCCCGGGGGAAGCCGCGAGCCTAGCCGAGGCCGTCCACCTTGACGAACCTGCCCCACCGGTGTCGCACGCCGTCCGCACCCGGCCGCGACCATTGCCCGTCACCCGGCCCGAGGGCCGCACCACGGTGATGCCCGTCGCGCCGAACCGGCCGGCCCCCGAACGGACGTTTGGCCTGCGACCGAAGGCGCGGCCGGCCTTCACCCAGGACCACAGCGTGCACTTGATAGGCGAGGGCCCGCGTGACGGCCGTCCCCGGACCGACCAATCACCCGGGGGCGGGCACGGTACAGCGATGGGCCGGGACGGCCGCCCGGCGGCGGCGTCAGGCCCGCGACGCGGAGGACGCTTCGCTGCCACTCCGCCGGAGAACGCCGGTGAACCGCGGGACTCACGGGGGCAGGGGGGTAGGCGCTTTCCGGCCGGAACCGTGCCGGATGGCCCTCGGCCCAGTCGGTTCGCGGGCGTCGCGCCACGCGGCGGTGAGGACGCTCGGTCCCGCCAGGAACGTGACCACGTCAGTGGACGGGATCGATTCGACGCTCCCCAGACCACTAGCGGCCGGCGCTCGCGGGGGATCACCCCTGACCGGAGGAGTGGGAGCGACGCCGCGAACGAGGACGATCGGCCGACCGACGACCGTGTCCGCCGCGGGCGCGACGACAGCCTGCGCACCGAGCGGGATGGTCGACCGCCGAAGGGCTTCCCGAGTGGCGGGCGGCGGGCAGGGCGAATGGCCCGGCCGGACCGCATGGGACGGCCGGACCCGTCCGGTCGCCGAGGCGGCAAGGCCAACCGGTCGTCGGCGGACCCGCGGTCTTTGCCCCCATCGCGCCCGGGCGAACCGCGCCCCGGACACCGGGGAGGCAGACCACCGGCGATTGGGCAGGGGACCGAGCATGATGCCCCTCGGCCGACGCGCGCCGGTCGGCGCCCGGACGCTCCCAAGCGGGGCAAGGGCGGACCTCCAGTCAATCGTCGGGACCGCTCCGGGCCCCGTTTCACGCCCCGGTCCGGTCGAGGCGACCGGATGACTCCGCGGGATGACGAGCGGCAGGAGCAGCGCGAGCATGACCGGCACGAACCATGATCACCGGCTGGTGATCACGATCGATGGCCCCGTCGCGGCCGGCAAGAGCACCGTCGCCCGGGAACTGGCCGACACGGTCGGGGCGATCCTCTTTGACACCGGCACGCTCTACCGAGCGGTCACACTAGCGGCCCTGCGGCGCGATATCGACCCCAGCGCGGCCGACGCCCTGGCGAACCTCGCGGAGACACGGCAGATCGACGTGAGCCGGCCGACGCCCGGGCTCGGCCGGCTCTACGATGTCTCCCTCGACGGCGAGGACGTGACGGATCTCTTGCGCAGTGCCGAGGTGGATCGCCATGTGTCGGCGATCTCTGCCCACCCCGCCGTGCGGGCCGCGCTATTACCGGTCCAACGAGAGATCGCTGGGCGAGGCGCGGTCGTCATGGTCGGGCGGGATACCGGGTCGGTGGTGGTGCCGAACGCCGGACTCAAGGTCTACCTAGACGCTAGCCCAGAAGAGCGAGCCCGGCGCCGCCACGCGGAGATAGCCGCTCGCGGTGGCGACCAGACCTACGACGAGGTGCTGGGCGACCTGCGCCGGCGCGACGCCTTCGACGCGTCCCGGGAAGCGTCCCCGCTGACCGTCCCCGATGGCGCGGTGACGATCCGGTCCGACGGCAAGACCGTCTCAGACCTGGTTCTGGAGATCGCGGCCCTCGCCCGGTCTCGGTGGGACGCGACGGACGACGCGCGATGACGGACACCGGCAAGGAACGTCCCGCCGCGGCGGCGAACGATGACGTACGGCGGGGCACGCTTGGCCCGATCGCCTTCAAAGTGGTCCGCCGGTGCTGCTACGCGCTGCTTTGGCTCCTGTTCGGATACAGGGTGGAGGGTGCCGAGCGCGTCCCCCGGGAGGGCGCCTTCATCCTGGTCGCGAATCACCTCCACAACATCGACCCGATCGTCGTCGC
>CADCWH010000371.1 GCA_902806395.1 uncultured Thermomicrobiales bacterium
CATCTCGGACGCAATCGAGGCGTACCACGCCGCGCTCGCCGCCGATGTCGAGACCGGCGTCGATCCCGAGCATGAGTACGAATACCTGGCCGAGGGCATCTTCTGGGCGCCGGCCGAGGCCCGGTGGTCCGTCCTCCGGGGACAGCGCCCGGCAGCCCACGATCGGCACCGCGGTCGATGAGGCGATGGGCTCCCTGGAGAGAGACCCCCGTCCTCCGTCACGTATTGCCCAAGGGGTACGCCCGGCCGACCCTGGACAAGCGTCAGCTCGGCAACCTCATCGACCTGTTCACCAACCTCGACGTCCGGGGCAAGGAGCACCGATCGCGGGACGTCCTCGATCAGGTTTACGAGTACTGCTTAGCCAAGTTCGCCAACGCCGAGGGTAAGCAGGGCGGCGAGTTCTACACGTTCGCGCCCATCGTGGCGGTCCTGGTCGCGGTGCTCAGCGGTAGGCGCCGCTGTATGGAGACTGGTCCGTCGTGAGCCACCTTTCCTGGAATCGCGATCCCGGTTACCGTGCTCGCCACGAATGTGCTTGGCGATGCCTCGCGCGACGTCCTCGATCCCCGTCTTGGACGGTGATGCTTTTGACCGCAGGAGCACTCTCATCGACCGTGTGAGGAACACCATGGCAGAAAGCCACGAAGGACTCGAACCAGGGGACGACGAGATCGCCTACCTCTCTGCGATTGAACTGAAGGCGCGCTATGGACGGCGCGAACTCTCGCCGGTCGAGGTCGCCGAGGTGATCTTGCGTCGGGTCGAGCGCGTCAATCCCCGGCTGGTCGCATTTATCACCGTCACCGCCGATGTAGCGTTGTCGCAGGCCCGTCGGGCGGAAACGGCATACGCGCCGGGCGGCGAGCCAGGGCTCCTCACCGGCATTCCCGTCTCGCTCAAGGATCTCACCCCGACCAAGGGCATCCGGACCACTCGCGGATCGCTGCTCTACCAAGACTGGGTGCCTGACGAGGACGCCCCGTTTGCCGAGCGTATCTTTGCCGCCGGTGCTGTCCTGCTTGGAAAGACCAACACGCCGGAATTCGGATGGATGGCCAATACCGTCAACCGTGTCGTCGGCGCCACCCATAACCCGTGGATGTACGGCATGTCCGCAGGTGGGTCCAGTGGTGGGGCCGCGGCGGCGGTGGCAGCAGGCATGGGACCGCTGGCCCA
Source organism: uncultured Thermomicrobiales bacterium (assembly GCA_902806395.1). The sequence continues at coordinate 1,180 of CADCWH010000371.1, forward strand.
AGGAAGCGATGGTGGCGGGTCAATCCGCATCCCGGCCTCATTCTGCGGCATCTTCGGTCACAAACCCTCCTTCGGTCTGATCCCCCAGTTCCCCCCCAGCGCATTCGGGGATCTTTCCCACTTAGGTCCGATGACGCGAACGGTGCGGGATGCCGCTCTCATGCTAGACGCCACCGCCGGTGGTGACTCCCGAGATCGCCTCTCGTGGTCCAGTGGAGTCGACTATCTCGGCTCCTGCGAGGGAGACGTCGCCGGACTCCGCGTCGCCTGGTCCCCCGACTTGGGGTTCGCCACGGTAGATCCCGTCGTACGTGAGGTGACCGAGCGCGCGGTCCGACTTTTCGAGGATCTCGGATGCCATGTCGAGGAGGCATCGCCCGACCTCGAGCGCCCTGACGACATTTGATGGAAGCTCTGGACGAGCAGCAACGCTGCGGTCCATATGGATGATTTCGAACATGTTCGCGATCGAATTGATCCCGGGCGCATTCCGCTCGTGGAGGAGGGCCGCGCGATGAGTGGACCCGACCTCGCGCGTCAGCAGCTCCTGCGGAACGACTACTACGTGGGCATGCAGCGCTTCATGCGACCATACGACCTGTTGCTGACACCCACTATGGCGCGGACGTCGTTCCCGGTTGAGATGAACCGGCCGGCGGACATCGCGGGAGAGCCCATGGCCTATGGCGGCGACTGGACCCCGTTTTGCGAGCCCTTCAACCTGACCGGACAGCCTGCCGCCACCGTACCCTGCGGGTTTGACGCATCGGGTCTGCCCATCGGGCTGCAGATCGTCGGGAGGTGGCACGACGACGCTACGGTCCTGCGAGCGGCGGCGGCGTTCGAGGCGGTCGCCCCTTGGGCGCACCACCGTCCTCCGCTGGGAAGCAGCGTGGACGCGCTATCGATGCTCGAAAGGTCGGATGCATCATGATCTTCCCAGGTGAGACTGCGGCGAAGGTCGCCATCGTGACCGGAGCAGCTCGCGGTCTTGGCCTCTCCACGGCTCGTAAGTTGGCTGCAGACGGGGCGTCCGTGGTGATCGCGGACGTTCGAGAGCCAGATCCAGACGTCGTCACTAGCGTTGACTCACGCTTGAGGTTTATGCAGTGCGACGTCTCCATTTCACAGGAAGTGGATCGACTCGTCGACACGGTTCTCGACCAAGCCGGCCGGCTCGACATCATGGTGGCCAATGCCGGCATCGGGGGAGGTGGACCCGTCGTCGAGCTGACCGACGATGTCTTCCGGACGATCCTGGCCGTCAATCTCGAAGGCGCGTTCTATTGCTGCCGGGCCGCAGCACGGGTGATGATCCCAAACCGATGCGGCGTGATCATCACGGTGGGTTCGATCTTCGGCCGCGATACGCCGGCGCGCTCATCCGCGTACGGGGCTTCGAAGGCCGGGGTCATGGCGCTCACCGCATCGTTGGCCCGCGAGCTGGGTCCACATGGCATACGCGTGAATTGTGTGAGTCCTGGGAACATGGCGACGGAGATGCACTGGACAGTGCTCCAGAATCGCGCGGCCCGGGAAGGTGTGCCCCTCGAAACGGTGGTCCAGCACATCCGAGCCGACATCCCGCTCGGGCGCCACGGTGACGGGGACGATGTCGCCGCCCTCGTGAGCTTCCTGGTCTCTCCCCAGGCCGCCTATATCACCGGCCAGACGATCAATGTCGATGGGGGCTACCAACCGCGCTAGGGGCTACAGAGGATGATCTCAAGTGATTTCACGGGCCAGGTCGTGTTGGTGACCGGCGGGGCATCCGGCCTCAACCCGTGCTGCCGGGACACCCCGATCACCTTCACCATCTCGATCTCGGCCACCGTTCGTCCCGCCACCAGCTCCGTCAGCAGCACCCACTCCCGCTCCGGCATCCCCGCAGGCCGCTCGGCCGGCCTGCGGGGACCGAGGCGGACCTGATGCAGGGTCGGGGGCAGGGGGACCACCGGCGGCGTGAACGGGGGGCGTTCCCCCGTCGGTGACCGCAGCGCCTGGTGGTCGGGGGCGACGCAGCGCAGGTCCGCGCACCGGCACCGCGGCCAATGACCATGAGTCAGGGGGCAGGGGACAGGCCAATTGACCAACCAGGGCCTCTCACCTGACGGCAAGCGATTCCACGGGGGTGGCGGTCGCGGTGAGCCGACGATGTTACGCCGGACAGGGAGCCTCTTGAGGGGCGAGCGAAGGCAGCTTCCGGTACGCTAGACCTGACGCCACATCGCCAGAGCCCGGTCCTGGCCCAGTGCCATTGCGCGCCGCAGGAGGCTCGCGGACGTCATCACGGGAGGAGGGCGCGCCGATGGAGCGAACTCGAACGGTCGCGACGGAGCGGGACGCTCCCTGGAAGCAGCGGTTCCGGGTCTCGACGGTCGCCTGGTGCATGCTGGCCCGGGAACGGCCGGAGCGGGGCCTCGCCGTGAGCAACCGCTCGGGGCGGTTCGAGCTCTATGCCTGGGACGTGCCGTCGGGTCATTTGCGCCAACTCACGGATCGACCCGAGGGAACCCTGTTCGGGTTCATCTCGCCGGACGGCCGGCACGTGTACTACCTGGACGATCTGGGCGGGGACGAGATCGGCCACCTGGTCTGGGTCCCGTTCGCGGGCGGCCCGCCGGAGGACGTGACCCCGCACCTGCCACCGTACGCCACGTTCGGCGGAGCCGTCAGCGACGCCGGGAATCTCCTGGCGTTCACCCTGGCCGACGAGGCCGGATTCGCGCTGGTGGCCACCGACCTCGCCCCGGACGACGCGCTCGGCGAGCCCCGGGCACTCTACCGGACCGAGCACCTCTGCTGGGCGCCGGTCGTCTCGCCCGACGGCGAACTCGCCGTCGTCGCCTCGACCGAGCGGACCGGCATGCAGCACTTCAGCCTGCTGGCCTTCGACGCCCGCACCGGGGAACGCGTCGCCGAGCTGTGGGACGGTCCAGAGACCAGCGTCGAAGCCGTCGCCTTTGACCACCGGCGTGAGGACCGGGGGCAGCTGCGGTCCCCCCGCCTCGCCGGAACGTCCGACCAGTCTGGCTACAGGCGCCCGCTGGTCTGGTCCCCGATGACGGGCGAACGCCGCGACCTGCTCCTGGACGGACTGGACGGGGACCTCGTCCCGCTCGACTGGTCTCCGGACGGCGACTGGTTACTCCTGATGCAGACGAGCCACGCCTCCACCCGGCTCTGGTCCTACGACCTGCGGGCTGATGCCGTCGCCGCCCTCGACCATCCCCCGGGCAGCTACGGGGGAGCGTCCTTCGCCGGGTCGAGGGACGAGGTCTGGGCGCACTGGCAGGACTCGACCCATCCGCCGCAGGTGATCGCCCTCGACACCCGGACGGGTGCTCGCACCCGGACGCTGCTCGCAGCCGGAGAGGCACCGCCAAGCCGGCCGTGGCGCTCGGTGACGTTTCGTTCGTCCGATGGGCAGGAGATCCAGGGCTGGCTCGGCCTCCCGGCGGGCGAGGGGCCGTTCCCGGCGATCCTGTACACGCATGGCGGCCCGTAGGATGTCGAGTCGGACCGCTACTCCCCGTCGGCCCAGGCCTGGCTGGACCACGGCTTCGCCTTCCTGACGATCAACTACCGCGGCTCGACGACCTTCGGCCGGGCGTTCCAGCAGCAGATCTGGGGCGATCTCGGCCACTGGGAGCTCGAGGACTTGGTGGCTGCCCGCAGCTGGCTCGTCCGCGAGGGGATCGCCCGACCGGATCAGGTCTTCCCCAGCGGCTGGTCCTACGGCGGCTACCTGACCCTCCTGGCGCTGGGCAGGCATCCCGACCTGTGGGCGGGTGGGTTGGCCGGGGTGGCGATCGCCGACTGGGCCATGGCCTACGATGACTCCTCAGGGGTCATCAAGGGCTACTGTGTGGCGATCCTCGGTGGTACCCCGGCGGAGAAACCGGAGCAATACGCGCAGAGCTCGCCGCTCACCTACGCCGAGCAGATCCGCGCGCCGGTCCTAATCATCCAGGGGCGCAGCGACACCCGGACCCCGAGCCGGCAGGTCGAGGTCTACGTCGAGCGACTGCGGGAGTTGGGCAAACCGGTCGAGCTCCACTGGTTCGAGGCTGGTCACGCCGGCGCGGGCGCCGACGACGAGCAAGCCATCACCCATCAAGAGCGGATGCTGCACTTCGCCCGGTCGGTGCTGGCCGGGACGGCTATCCCCTGACGACGGAGCGCGCCAGCGCGTCCCCCGCGCCTGCTGTCAGCCCTCCCCGTCCCCGTCGTCTGTTCGTGCCGCAGCGCCGGGTCGGCCAGTGCCCCACTCACGGTCGCGGGGCGCCAGCCAAGCCCTACTGATGGCCTGCCAGGGAGTTCGGCCTTGGGGCAGCTGAACGCCGCCATGGACGGTGGCAGCCGGACCCGAGGGCGGCAGGGGATGGCCTGTGGCGCCCCACGACGCACCCATGTCGTCGTGGTCAGTCCAGCAGAGGACGACGACTGTTCCACTAAGCTGAAAGCTTCGCTCAGAGTGCACCACCTAGGCAGGCCAACCAGCCCTCGGAAATGGCTGCGGGTGCCTGCAGGGACCCCATCGCAGGGAAGTTCACCGGTCCATGACGTAGTAAGGCGGGGAACGGTCGTCGTCCGCCAGGGATGACGTGATGAGGCAGAGCGTAACGGTTCATCACGTCGACGAAGAACCTTACCCAATGCTCGTGGCGGTGCGCAGATAGGTAAGCGCCTCGTTGACCGCCTGCTCGGTTTCCATCCCCCGTCCGGCCCGCAAGCCCTCGTCGAACGCATCCGCGTCCAGACGCTCGTGCAGCAGGGCCTCGACCCGTGCAGCGTATGGCCGATCGGCCGGTGGCATCGGTGCACCAAGTACTTCGCGGAGGGCGATCGCCGCGCCGTAAAGCCGAACTCCTGTCTGGGGGGCATCCTTCGCCGCCAAGCCCGCGATATCCTCGACAACCTTGGCGCATCCTAGCTTGTCGCCGAACTCCACGCGGATGTCTAAGCTGTCCGCAAACAGCTGTACCGCCCGCGGGACATCTCCCTGGTCGACCGCGATCCGCCCGAGGTGAGCCAGCGTCATCCCCATATTGAGCCGGTCGCCCAGCTCCTGCTCCATCTTCAGGCACTTGGCGTAAAGATCCAGTGCCTCGTTGATCGCACCAATGTCGCGCTTCGTCCTGGCTAGATTGTGAAGCGTCACGGACGTGCCCCGCTGGTCGCCCAGACGCTTGTAGATTTCTACACATTCGTCGTAGAGGTCGATAGCTCCGGCGAAATCCCCCAGGTCCCGTTTCGCGCCCGCGAGATTGTTCAGCACGTTTGCGATGCCTAGCTCATAGCCGTCTTCCCGGTACAGTGCGAGCGATCGCTCGAAGAAGGTGAGCGCTCGGTCGAAATTCCCCTGGTGATTGGCCACGA
>CADCWH010000372.1 GCA_902806395.1 uncultured Thermomicrobiales bacterium
CCCGAACGTAGGTCCCCTCCCCTCTCGCGACGATCTCCATCTAGGTGATGCTGCCGTGGGGTGGGACACCGTCTGATCCTTGGTGACCGGACCTTGCATCGGCTGCCCGCATGCGTCATCGATGCCCTGCCGACTTCGCAAGCCGTCAATGACGCCGGTCAGCTTCTCCGATCCCTCTATGCGGCCGGCGCCCCGATTCGCTGACCCAGATTAGACATTGGGTGGGAGTGCCATGGGACGCGCTCGCGGTCCAGCGAAGACAATGGTCCTCACGGTCCCGCTCTGAGACGATGTCTGGAAGGGGTCCTCATCGGGAGTCGCCTTACCTGCTAGGGATGATCGCGTCGCGCGTCTCCGCGTCGAACCAACGCAGCTTGGAGGGGTCCGGCTGTAGCCAGACGGGTTCGTCTGGCTGGATGCCGAAATCGGGATGCGTCAAGAGCTTGATCCGTTGGTCGCCGACGAGCGCGGTCACGAGGAGCTGTGGCCCCAACGGCTCGACGACCTCGGTCCGGGCCTCGATGGCCCCACTCACCGGCCGTTCCGAGGCCATCACGTGCTCGGCTCGGATGCCGACGATGATGTCCCCGTCGGCACCGGGGGAGACTCCGGGCGGTACCGACAACCCGTGGTCACCGACCATGACGCGGACCGTATCGCCGTCGCGTTCGACCCGACCCCGGAGAAAATTCATCGGCGGGTTGCCGATGAACCCACCGACGAACTCGTTGGACGGCCGATCGTAGACGGCCATCGGCGCATCGACCTGGACAATCCGTCCCTCCCGCATCACCGCGATCCGGTCGCCGAGGCTGAGCGCCTCGACCTGGTCGTGTGTGACGTAGATCGTGGTGGTCTTCAGCTCCGCGACCAGTCGCTTCAATTCGGCGCGGAAGGTGAGCCGGAGGAGGGCGTCGAGGTTCGAGAGCGGCTCGTCCATCAGGAGGACATCTGGCTCCATCACGACCGCCCGGGCGACGGCCACACGTTGTCGTTGGCCGCCGGAGAGCTGGGCCGGAAATCGTTCGAGGTAGGGACCGAGCTGTACCAGACCGGCGACCTCCTCCACCCGGCGCTGGATCTCCGCCTTCGGGGTGTGGCGCATCCGCAGGCCGAACGAGATGTTGTCCGCGACGGTCAAATGGGGGAAGACCGCATAGCTCTGGAACACCATCGCGATCGGCCGCTTCCGGGGAGGCAAGTCGGTCACGTCGCGGCCGCCGATCCGGATCCGGCCACCGTCTGGGTACTCTAGGCCGGCGATCATCCGCATGAGGGTCGTCTTGCCACAACCCGAAGGGCCGAGCAAGACCATGAATTCTTGGTCGGCAATCGTCAGCTCGATCCGGTCCACCGCCCGGACCTGCTTGCCGAAGATCTTGGTGACGGAATCGAGGTGGATGTCGGCCATGCGAGGCTCCAGGGCGTGATGGGTCAGGCGTAAAGAGGTAGGGACGTGTCGAATGGCGGAGGTAGCGGATGGGGCAAGCACTGAGACGGCGGACTCCGGCGGACCAAACCCTCAGGGTGTCCGCCGACGTCGGGTCAGTGTCATCGCCCTGATCAGCAGTCTCGAGAACGGACTCGCTCTCGGGACGATGACCCCACGCAATCCAGGGGTGACGTGGGAGTCCGTCCGAGCCGGTCCTCCGTTTGCCCTCCGCGATGTGCGCTGTCACGGTGACCACCGCGCGGCGGGACCGGTCCGTCGGTCAGAACAATTCCTCTCTGGGCCACTCCTTCGCTTGGTGATCGGCCCCTCTGACGGGGTTCATCGCCTTCTGTCGTGCGGCGAGACTTCGGTACCGCCGACGTGCCGCATCCGGTCCCTCCGCCCTAACGCCGATCCTCCAGTGCTTGACGCCCTACCGACTGACTCGCCCCCACAGACCGAGCAGGTAGCGACGGATGATGAAGATGATGATCAGGGACGGGACCAGCATGGTGAAGCCGGCGGCGAAGCGGAAGGGTGCCGGGGAAGCGTTGAGGGAACTCAGGACGAGGGCGGGCAAGGTCCGTTCGCGGACGGTGAGGATCACTGCCGCGAAGACCTCGTTCCAAGAGAGCACGAAGGTGAAGATCGCCGCCGCCGCCAGACCGGGCAGGGCGAGGGGTAGGACGACCCGGATGAACGCCGTCACTGGCGTGCACCCGAGGGTTTGGGCGGCTTCCTCCAAGTCGCGTGGCACGCTGACGAAGATGCTGCTGGTGATCAGGATGGTGAACGGCAATGCCAGCGCGGTGTGCATCAGGGCCACGCTGAGGACCGAATCGTAGATACCCCAGTTTATGAACGTCACCGCGAGCGGGATCGAGAGGATCACGATCGGGAAGGCGCGCGTGGACAGCACCAGGATGCGGAATGCGTCGCGGCCACGGAACGCGAACCGGGCGATCGCGTATCCCGCCGGGGCACCGATCAGGGTCGACAGCAGCAACGAGGTGACCGCCACCAGGACGCTGCGCCAGAACGCCGCTTGGACACCGGTAGCGTTGATGAAGAAATCGACGGTCTCGGCCGAGACGCCGCTCGGGATCAACTGGCGCGGGTACTCGTAGACGGCGTCGTTGGTGCTGAATGCCACGACGCTGATGAGGTAGATCGGCAGCAGGACCCAAATCGCCAAGACGATAGCGGCGACGTAGAGTGCCCCCCGGCCAGCGAGGTACTGCCCGGAGCGGCGCCGCTGGGTGATTGCCTCGCCCCCGTCGCTCGCGTCTCGCCGGGGTGTCTTGATCGCACTCATCAGACACGGTCCTGATTCGCGGGGACGAGCCAGAGGAAGGCCAGGGTACTGATGACCGAGAGCAGGAGGATCAACGACGCATAGGCCGCGGCGACGTTGGAGTTCTGGAGATCACCGTACCAACGGTACGACTCGGCCGAGAGGGTGGTCAGGCCGCGTCCGGCGAGGGCGATCACGGTGGCGAAGACTTGAAAGGCGAGGATCGTCCGCAAGATCAGCGCGACCTGGATACTGGGTCGCAAGAGCGGCAGGATCACCCGCCAGATCTTCTGCCAGGTCGTGGCGCCGAGCATGTCGGCCGCCTCGAGATAATCCTTGGGGATCGACTGTAATCCGGCGACCAAGATGATCATGATGATCGATGTCGCCCTCCAGGCTTCCGCGAGGACGATGGCGAGCAAGATCAAGAGTGGTTCTTGGTAGTTCAAGAAGATGATCGGCCGGTCGACGAGACCCAACCCTTCGAGGAAGCTGTTGAGCCAGCCCCGTTCGGTGAAGATCGCGAACCAGATGATCCCGGCCGACAACTCGCTGATCCCGAGGGGGATCGCGAAGATGTAGAGCCAGAGGCCGGAGCCCTTCAACTTCGCGTTGACGACCAGCGCCATGCCCATCGCGAGGGTGAATTGGATCGGGATCACCAGCACGATCAGCAGTAACGTGGTGCGGAGCGACCGCCAGAAAGCGGCATCGTCGAACATCGTCCTGATCGACGTCGTGCTCCACTCACCATCGGCGTTCTGGAAGGCGAGCCCGAACGCTTGGATCATCGGCGCCGCGAAGAAGATCGCCAGGTACGCCAGAGAAGGGAGCAGCAGCAGATACGGCGCCCAGCCGAGCCTGTGGGCCTTCACCGTCGGCCCGGCGGGTCGATGTTCGATCGTCGTCGCCGGTCGATGGGCGTCAGCGGGCAGCCCACAAGACGCCCATCCTTCGGTCGTCGCAGGTACGACGTCACCATGGCCACCTCACCAACGCTAGGAGTACCAGAGCCGCTGAGGCTCCGGTACTCCCATCACTGGTCCTATCGACGTCCGACCTCAGACGTTGGTCTAACCGACCTGGCAGACGCCCTCGCTCTCCGGGTCCGGGGCCCAGCACGAGGCACCGGTCGCGTCGAGGATTCCCTGCAGCGTCTCCGCCTCGGTCTGGAGGGCCTCTTGGATGTCTCCCCCATCGACGACCGCGCGCTGGAAGACATTGCGGAAGACTTCGTTGTACGCGCCGCCCTGGTCACCGAGTCCAACCGGCAGCAGGGATGGCAACGCCTCGTCGTCCTCCGTGGTCGCCGAGACCGCGGCCGCTTCCTTCTGGACGCCTTCGTCGAGGTCGCCGGGAAGTTCGCCCTCGATGATCGGGAAGAACGCGACCTGCTCGAGCGTCAACGCCTGCGTCTCCGGCATCGTCAGGTATCGGATCAGCTCGCGCGCGCCTTCCACGTTCGGGGCCGACGCGGGGATCGCCAGCCCGGCAACGACCGGCAAGAAGCCGAGGCCTTCCGGCCCGCGGGGCGCCGGGAACATCACCAGCTCATCACCACTGTTGCGGGCGGCATCGATCAGACGGGCCGTGTGATCCCAGGCGACCCACACCTCCCCCGAACGCAGCGGCTCGGACATCTGGTCGTAGCTGAGCGATTGCGGGTTGGCTACCGCCCAGGCGTCCTGCAGCCATTGCCACATCGCCACGGCGCCTTCGCTGGTGAACTTCGTGTTCAGCGCGCCGGTGAAGCTGGGGTAGCCATACCCCTGGAAGAAGCGGTGGAGTAGCCCGCTCTCACCAGCCGGGAGACCGAATCGCGGCCCCTCCTCCTCGTTGATCGCCGTGATCCAGGCCAACAGTTGATCGTAGGTCAAGTCCGTCGCCAGGGTCTCTTCCGTCAACCCCTCCGGCAGGTACTCCAGCGCCTCACGCCGGGCCGCCATCACGTAGGTCGCCTGCATCCAGGGAATGTAAAACTGCTGCTCGCCGCCGAACTTGCCCAGGTCGAGGTACTCCTGGACGATCCCGAGGTCTGCCAACTCCGTGGCGAGATCCGTCAGGTCCATCAGCAGACCCTCTTCGGCCAGTGAGCCGAAGTCGCCATGCTGACCGCCAATCAGACTGACTTCACCCGTTCCCGCCTCCGCCTCGGCGGAGATCCGATCGTTGAATGGGCCCACTTCCTCCGGCACGAACTCGACTTCGCCGTCGAACCCCGAGAGGACCTCACCACGGAAGGCCTCGGCCTCCTCGATGGGAGTCAACTGTGTGGAGAGGAAGACGACATCGCCGCCGCCCTCCTGCCGCGCCCGGACGAGGGACCGTCCGCTGGCGAGGGGAACGAGGCCAACGGCTCCCGCGGCGCCCGCTCCCGCCTTGACGACGCCCCGCCTCGTTAATGCCCGGGGCTGGAATAGTTCGTGTGCCATCTGTCGGATCCTCCTGCGTCGGTGATTCCGAACGCACGGCGGCAATGCCGTGGCCAACCCGTCGGCTGGAAGGGGACGGTTGTACGACGATCGGCGCGGTCTGTCAAACGGGATCGCGGGCCCGTCCAATGTGAGCGTACCCGAGTGGTACCGGTCCCCGCGCAGGGTGGTTCAGGCTCTGTCGAAGGAGCGCGACCACGGTGATCCCCGACCCAGTGAGGTGATTCAGGCGTCTTCCCCTGCCCAGGCTTGCGCGAGGATCGCCTCATAGTCGGCGGCGACCATGGGACGAGCATTGCTGGGATTGGAGCCGTTCGCCTCGGCGGCGGCGGCGAGCGCCGGGAAGTCGGCGGGGTCGATGCCGGGCAGGTCGGCGAAGCGCGGGATGCCGACTTCCCGGGCCAGGCCAGCGATCTCGGTCGCCCCGGACGCCGCCACCTCCCAGGCGTCACGGTTCCGGGCGTCAACGCCCATCGCCGCCGCGACTTCGGCGTGGCGCTCCGGCGTGGCACTGAGGTGGTACCCCACGAAATGGGGCAAGAACATCGCGTTGGCGACGCCGTGCGGCGTGTCATAGCGGCCGCCAAGTGCCTCGGCCAGGCAGTGGACGCCGGCCACATCGGCGTTCGCGAATGCCATCCCGGCCATCGTGCTGGCCAGCATCATCGTCGCTCGTGCCTCGCGGTCGGTGCCGTCGCGGACGACGGCGGCCAGGGAGCGGGAAACGAGGCGGATCGCGTGGAGGGCGAGGCTGTCCGAGATCGGGTTGGCCCGCCGGCAGGTGTAGGCCTCGACGGCGTGGGTCAGGACATCCATCCCGGTGGCGGCGGTGACGTGGGCGGGCAGGGACCACGTCAACTCCGGGTCTACCAGTGCTACCCGTGGCGCCATGCTGGGATCCTTGACGGTCACCTTGATGCGCCGGGCGGTGTCGGTGATCACGGCGGAGCGGGTCACCTCGCTGCCGGTCCCGGCGGTGGTCGGGACGGCGACAAGGGGCAGGGCCGGCCGGGCGAGCGTCCGCGGCGCGGCCCAGTCGGTCACGGTGCCACCATTCGTGACCAGCGCGGCCATCGCCTTGGCGGCGTCCAGGGGACTGCCTCCCCCGACCGCGACCACGAGGTCGCAACCGGCTTCCCGGGCCGCCGTCGCGCCCGCCTCGCACTCCAGGTCTCGCGGGTTGGGGTGGACCTCGTCCCAGGTGCTGACCTGGACCCCGGAGAGAGTCGCCAGCGGGCCGGCGACCCTGTCCACGATGCCGGCCGCCCGCACGCCGGGGTCGGTCACTAGCCAGATCCGCCGGGCACCAATTCGACTGACATGGTCCACCAGCGACGCGGCCACGCCAGGTCCGAAGACCACCTCGGTCGGTGTCCAGAAGCGGCCACTCACGAGGCTGCCGCTCACGCTCGCGTCCATGTCGTCCCCCCGGCATCACGAGCGTCAAGATAGTCGCGACGGGTCGATGACCGTCGGTCGCCCATGCTCCCCGCTCGACGCCAAAGCGACGAGCTGCGGGCGTGCTCCCAGCGAGTATCCTACCCCGGCATCGACCGAGGGGGTGGAGACCGTGGTGACGACCCGAGCGACCGACAGTCCGGTGACGCCCGGGACGAGTTGGCCGATCGCGACCACGATCCGCGACGCCCTCTATGACCGCATCCCGATGGCCGCGCCGGAGTTGGCTTTGCTGGAAACGCGGCCATTCCTCCGCTTGGACCGCATCCAGCAACTCGGCTTCGTCTCGCGCGTCTGGCCAGGGGCGAAGCACACCCGCTATGAGCACTCCCTCGGCGTCTTCCACCTGACCCGGCTGGCGGTCGCCCACCTGCGGACCACCGCCGAGGGCACCGCGATCGAGGACCAAGATGCCCGGACGATCTGCGCCGCAGCCCTGCTCCACGACATCGGGCACTACCCGTTCTCCCACGCCGTCGAGGAGTTGGGACCGCCGATCCTGTCCCACGAGGAGGTCGGCAGGGGCGTCATCGAGGGGTCGGAGATCGGGCCGATCCTGCGATCCGACTGGGACGTGGACCCGGCTCGGGTAGCGGCGATCGTCGCCCCGGCGGGACGGGACCTACCACCCGTCGACCGCCTCCTGCGGGGCATCCTCTCCGGGCCGCTCGATATGGACAAGCTGGACTACCTGCCCCGCGACGCCCGCGCCTGCAACGTCCCCTACGGCGGCGTCGACACCGCCCGCCTGATCGATGCCCTGACCATCACCGAGACACCCGACGGGACGATCCGGATCGGCATCGCCCAGAAGGGCGTCTCCCCACTGCACTCCCTGATCAATGCCCGGCAGGAGATGTTCGACAACGTCTATTGGCACCATACCAACCGGGCCTGCATGGCGATGCTGCTGCGGGCCGTGCAGGAGGCCCTGCTGGCGAGAGCGCTGGCCCCGGGCGACCTGACCGACCACGACGACGCCTCATTGCTCGCCCTCCTCAACCGCACGGAGATGCCGGCGGAAACCCGCCGCCTGACGACGGCTCTGACCGAGCGGCGGATCTACAAGCGAGCGGTCGAGATCAGCGCACGAGCCTTCGAGCTCTATGCGCGGCTGGGCAACCTCTTCTTCGACCCTGCGGCCAGGCGAGAGGTCGAGCGCAGGTTGGCGTCCGGGTTGGCGGATCTGACCGGGGAACCCGTGCCGCCGGAGACGCTCCTGAACGACGTGCCGAAGCCCGAGCGGTGGCGAACCGATGTGTGGGTTCGATTTGGACGACCGCCAGTCGGCTTCACCGAGCTCATGCCATGGCGGGAGGTGGTCGGGTTAGAGGATGCCGACTTCAAGCGGTACGAGGAGCATCGCCGCCTGATCCGGATCGTCGCGGCCGAGCCGTATCGAGACGCGGTATCGCGGTCCTGGGAACGGCTGGTGATGCCACTGCTGGGCGGAGCATTCTGAGCCACTGTCCGCTCACCGCCCAGGCCATGACGGCAACCACGGCCCCGGCCGCCACGTCCACGGCGTAGTGCTCGCCAAGATAGACGAGCGACATCCCCATCAGTAGCGCGTAGGCCGCGCCGAGCGATGCCCAGCGGACGCCTCCAGCGGTGGCCACCATCGCCAACACGACCGTCACGGCCAGGTGGACCGACGGCCAGGAGGCGTCTGGGTTCGGATCGAACGCGTACCCAGAGCCGTTCGTCGTCCCCAGCCATCCCGCTAGCGGCGTCGCCTCGATCACCCGAGGCACGAGCCGGACGGTCTCCTCGTCCCGCCACGGTGGGCTGGTCGGCAACAGACCAAACGCGATCGCGCTGACCCCGAACACGATCCCCATCGCCAGGAGAGAGCGAGCGAAGAGGGTCCTATCGGTGACCAGCAGCCAGATCGCGACGGCATGCGGCACGACGAAGTACGACAGGTA
>CADCWH010000373.1 GCA_902806395.1 uncultured Thermomicrobiales bacterium
ACGTCCCGGCCGATCGAGTCGGTCCCGAGCGGGTGGTCCCACGTGCCCGACTTCTTGGGGTCGTCGCTCTCGACCCAGGCGGCCTGCCGGTACTTGCCGGCGACCTTGACGTCCGACTGGACCGGGTTGTGGGGCGCGATCAGCGGGGCTCCGACGGCGGCGACGGCGAGGAAGCCCAGGAAGACCAGGCTCACCATCGCCATCTTGTTCCGCCGAAACTGCCGGAGCGCGTTGCTCATGAGGCTCCGGCTCGGCTTCGTCGCCACGTCGCCGAGCGTGATCGTTGCGCCAGCCGGCAGCGTGCCGGCGGCCGGTGTAGGGACCGCTCCCGCGGCCCCGGCTGCGCCGGGCGACGCGGTGGTGGCGGAGGTCAGCGGTGAGGTCATCGGTCTGCCCGCCCGTCTAGCGCCGCACGCGGATGCGTGGGTCGAGGAATCCGTAGCTGAGGTCGACCGTCACGTTGGCGGCGGCGACCAACACGGCATAGAAGATCGCCGTCCCCATGATCATCGAGTAGTCCCGCTTCTGGATGGAGTCGACGAACTCGCTGCCGAGCCCCGGCGCCCCGAAGATGCTCTCGATGATGATCGAGCCGGTCACCAGGTCCGCCGTGGCCGGACCGATGATCGTGATGACCGGGATCATCGCGTTGCGGAGCATGTGGCGGGTGATCACGCCGCGCTCGGCGATCCCCTTCGACCGCGCCGTCCGCACGAAGTCCTGCCGCTTGGTCTCGAGCATCGTGGCGCGGGTGAGCCGGGCGACGTAGGCCATCGTGCCTAGGCCGAGGATGATCCCCGGCAGGATGTAGGCCGGTCCGAGCCCGTCCCACTCGTCCGGTTTCCGAATCGGTGAGATGTTGAAGTTTTGACTTAGGAAGATGATCAGCAGCAGCCCCGACACGAAGGTCGGCACGGAGACCCCTATGGTTGAGACGAAGAGGCTCAGGTAGTCGATCCACGTGTTCTGCTTCAGCGCGGCGAGCACGCCGAGAGGAATCCCGACCGTCACCGCGAAGAGGATCCCGATCAGGCCGATCTTGGCCGAGATCGGAAACTTCTCGAGGATCACGTCCTCGACGTTCTCCGCCCCCTTCGAGGCGTATGACGGCCCGAGGTCGAACCGGAAGACGCCGAACGTGTAGTTGAAGAACTGGCTGTCGAGGAACTCCCGTCCGAGCAAGAGCGGGTTGTGGTCCCCCTCGTCCCAGGCGTCGCCGACAGCCCCGGGGTTGACCCACTGCGGCTTGTCGAGGCCGAAGCGGGCGTTCAGAACCCGCTCGGTCGAGGCCGGCAGCTCCTTCTCCTGCGTCCACGGCCCACCGGGCGCGCGGTGCATCAGGAAGAAGGTGACGGCGGCGACAGCGAGCACGACGGGGACGATCCAGAGAATGCGACGGATCACGAACTCGGTCATGGCGCCCTCAGTTGCGAGTCACACGTGGCGAGACGCGTCCTCAGCGGCGGCGAGGTGTCTCAGCAACACCGGGTGCAGGGCCGTGCGCCCAGCGTCGCACCGTTTGTCTCAACGTGGGGTCTTCATCCCCAAGCGTCGCCGATGGAATGATCGAAAGCATCGCGGGCCACTTGGCATCAATCCCAATCGGAACGCCGCGAAGGAGATGTCTCGACTGCGCTCGATATGACAGGGGCTCACGATGCTGGGGGAAAGGGGGAAGAAGGCGGTCGGCGGGGACATTGCTGCCCCCGCCGACCGGAGCCGGGTTCGAGCGTTACGCCTCCGCCGCGGCCTTGGCCGCCATGTCGACATCGATCGTGAAGATCGAGCCGAACTGGCCGGGCCACTCGACCTCGCTCGGGTTTGGCGTGTAGCCGACCACGTAGGGCTTGACGACGAAGACGCCGGCCTGGTTGTAGAGGAACGGCCCCGGCACGTCGTCGACGAGGATCTGGCTCGCCTGCTCGTAGAGCTCCGTCGCCGCCGCCTCGTCGACCGTGGCGTCGGCCTCCTCGACGAGCGCGTCGAACTCCTCGTTGCAGTACGCGAAGCGCTGGGCAAAGGTCGCGTCGCACTTCCAGTAGACGCTCAGCCAGTTCTGGGCCGCCGGGTAGTCCTGAATCCAGCCGCCGACGAGCAGCATCTGTGGGAAGGTCTCCGGGCTCTTGCGCAGGTCGACGAGGGTCGTGCCGTCGGTCGGCTCGAGGGTGATCTCGACGCCGAGGATGTCGCGGTACTGCCCGGCCACCCACTCGGCTCGCTCCGTCGCGCCCGAGGTTTCCACGTTGTAGTACATCGACAGCTCCGGCAGCCCCTCGGGTCCGCCGTAGGTCGACTCGGCCAGCGCCGCGACAGCCGCCTCGGGGTCGAAGCCGTACTTGTCGGTGGTGATCGCGCCCTGGGTCCCCTCCGGGATCCAGCTCAGGGTCGGGGTGCAGTCGCCAGAGCGGATCTCGGCGCAGTAGGTCTCGCGGTCGAAGGCGTAGGAGAACGCCTCGCGGACCTTCTTGTCGTTGAACGGCTCCTGGCTCAGGTTGAAGGCCAGGTTGTAGCTCGTGCCCAACGGATAGGAGAGGTACTCGTCGCTGATCTCCGGGTCAGCCTGGACCTCCGGGATCTGCGGCGGCTCGAGCTGCGAGATGTCCAACTCACCCGCGCGATACGCTTCGAGGGCGACCGCGGCATCGGTGATGTAGACGTACTCGATCCGCTCCAGCGCCGGGGCGCCCTGCCAGTAGTTCCCGTTCGCCTCGAAGGCGATCAGCTGGTCCTCCTCGATCTCGACGATGGTGAAGGGACCGTTCCCGATATGGTTGGCCGGGTCCTGCCACCAGTTTTCGGGGTCGGAGGTCACGATCTCCTCGCGGACGGGGTAGAAGGGCCACGTGTAGGCGACGGTGTGGTAGTAGGGCGCCGGGGCGACGAGGTCGATCTGAAGGGTCCGGTCGTCGACGGCGGTCACGCCGAGCGCTGTCCGGGCCGCCTCGTACTGCTCCTCGGTGAACTCGACCGGCGCCTCCGGGTCGTCGCCGATCAAACCGGCAAACTCGGCGCAGCCGACGATCTCGAACAACAGGCTCTGGTACTCACCGGCCGTGTTCGGGTCGCAGTTGCGCTGGATGGCGTAGCGAAAGTCGTCAGCGGTCAACGGCTCACCGTCGCTCCACAACAACCCCTCTCGGAGGGTGAAGGTAATGGAGGTGAGATCCTCGTTGTACTCCCAGCTCTCGGCCGCCGCGGGGACGGTCTCCTGGGTCTCGTCCAGCTTGGTCAACCCCTCGTAGGCAAGGGCGAGGATGGCGATCTCGTTGGCGAAGGAGCTCTTCTGGGGGTCGAAGTCGTCCGGATAGACCGGCTGGTGAACGCGGAGCACACTGGGCTCACCGGATGGCGTCGCGTCCTGCGCCCTAGCCGGCAAGATCGCCATGGGGACCAACAAGGCCACCACCATCAGCAGCGCGACCAGTCTAGTCGCAATCCCTGTCCGTCGAAGCATCTAGCCTGCCTCCTCGTTGAGCTACCCACCAGGACCCGACGCCCTCGTCGGTCTGGTTCGTGCCCGCACGACACGGGCCGATCGGAAGGGTACCCGAAGAGGGGGGGCACGTCGCAAGGGGCGAGGAGCAGGCACCTAGCACCCTTGCCCCTCGCGCCCCGCGCCCCATAGCGGGGGGAGATCACCGGTAGGCAGCCCCGCGTTGTGCGACGAGCAACCCGGACCGGGCAGGCAAGACATCCCCGACCAGCGGCCCCGCCGGACCCCCTCGCGCGCCACCTGCTGGTGCGGCGTGACCGCCTGGGGCCCGACCGACGGAGTCGTGGAGACAGGGCTCGACAGCGAGCGAGTGGCCGGTGATCACCCGCCGAGTCAGGGTGTCCGATGTGGTCACCCGCCTCGTTACGTGGCGGACCTGCGGCGCGATTCGTTAAGGTGACGCGTCCGTCGGACGATCTGACGTCGAGCTCCAGCACACTTCACCATGTCGTGACGTGGACGGATGGCGTCGAGCCGGCCGACGAGGCGATCGAACGCTATCTGAGCAGTCGATCCAGCGTGACCCCTCGCTACGCCGCCACGAAGATGTCGCCGTAGCTGCCGACCGAGAGCAGGCTCAGCTGTGCCGCCTCGTCGACCTCGCGGTATCGCTCCGCCGCGTCGCAGATCGTGCCGAAGAGGCGGGCGTCGCCC
>CADCWH010000374.1 GCA_902806395.1 uncultured Thermomicrobiales bacterium
GCCACGCTCCGCCGATCTGGGCAAGGTGGAACCCATACCCGAGGAACGACCGGACTGGACGGCGTTCCGTCCCGTGCGTGCTGCCGATCCCTCAGGTGCCCGAGACCACGGGGGCGGTGCATTCGGCCCACTCCCATCATTCGGAGTCGCTCCGCCCGGACCGCCCGACGACGCAGGGTGGCAACCGGGACCGCCGCGGTCGAGCACCACCGATGGGGCGCCACGGTCGCAACCGTGGCGAGCCCCGGACCGGCCAGCACCGCAGAGCTACGCAGGACCACCCCAGCACCCGTCGGGACCGATCCCGGAAGGACTAACTCGTCCTCCCGAGCGGGCGGCTCCGTTGCCTGCCCGACAATCGTCGCGACCGGGTGAGGATGTCGTCTCGGAATGGCTTCGACGGGGCACGGCGCCCGCAGCGTCGGACTCGAGTGGCGCTGCCGATCCGCCCGGCACGGGTGACCAGATCAGTGACGACAACGGGGGAAAGAAGCCGTCGGCGACGTTCCCGTGGTTGATCGAACGCGGGGATGATGACGACTCCTGACACCGGACGGGACCGGGCCACTGCCCCTCGACCGTGGTGTCAATTGCTTCTCCGTCACGGAAGGCCAGCGTCAGCCCAGTTTGGCGAGGCGATCGCCAGCGGTCCGACGGAGGTAGACAGCCAACGACGGTGGTTCGAGACCACGGTGCCAACGCCGCGTGGCGGGATCAGGATCCCGCGATGGCCGCCCACAGCGTCGGCAGCGCCGGGGAATCAGTCGTGAGGATCTCGGCCAAGGCGTCAAGGAGGGGAAGGGAACCGATCGGCAGGGCACCGGCGGCTATCGCCCGCGTGGCGATCTCGTGGCCGAAGCTGACGGCGGCATGGCCCTCGATCGTCGTGCCACCCCCGGCCAAGCGTTCGGCCGCTGCCCGGGCGGGCTCGCCGGCGCCGATCTTCTCTCCCAGCAGACGATTGCGGCCGGAGGTGATGGTCACCTGGAGATCACCCGCTCCGGCCAGGCCGGCCACGGTGTCGCGGCGTCCGCCGAGGTAGGTGGCCAGTAACCCCATCTCGCGCACGGCGAGGGGGAAGAGCGCCGCCTTCAGATTATGGTGCGGGCGGCCGGTGGCGCGTTCCAGGCCGTCGGCGATGCCGAGGGCGATGGCATAGGCGTTCTTCATCGCGGCCGCGACCTCGACCCCGACTGGATCGTCCGATATCTCGACGCGATAGGTGGGGGTCGTGAAGGCGGCGGCGCAGTCCGCCACCGATCCGGGCTGGTCACCTGCGAAGACCACGGCAGTCGGAGAGCCGACCGCGACCTCATTGGCCTTCGAGGGGCCGCCGACCGCGACCACCGACCCTTGGTAGGTGAGGCGGATCACGCCAGGAAGGAGCAGGATGGCGCCATCCGGGTCCCGATCGAATCCCTTGGCGACGGTGACCAGCGCGGGGACATCGGCCAGGTCCGCCACCAACGTGCCGATCACCGACCCGACCGCGGAAGAGGTGACGGCGACGACGACCAGGTCCGACCCGGCGATGGCCTCACTGGCGCGATCGGCCCCGAACACTGTCGTCCCTGGCGGGAGGTGGCTCCCCAGGCGCGGGTGGGGATCGCCCGCTCCGAGCGCGGCGATGATCTCGTGGTCGAGATGAGTCCCCCAGAGATGGACCCGGTGACCGTTGGCGGCGAGCGGGGTGGCGAGGGCCGTGCCCATGTCGCCCGCGCCGAGGATCGTGACCTGTGCCACCTGGTGATGCCTCCGGCCGACCACGGTGGCCAGCCCAAGACGGGCTGGCGATGAACGCTCGGAGCGCGACCCGGGGCCGAACACCGCGGGATTTCGGGGTGAGATGGTCGGACCGGGAATCCCGCCCCGGGTCCGAATCGGCACGGTGTAGGTCATGACTTGGTCATGGCGTGGAGTGCCGGTCCGAATGGTCCCCGATCGGCGATCAGGGACCACTCGAGTCAGGCGGCGGCCGGCCCCCGGGGTTGACCGGCCCGCGTCCCGCGGGACGCGGGCCGGTCGTCTACTCGGCAGCGGCCTCGTTGACCAGGCGGACGATCTCGTCGGCGCCCTCCTGGGTCGTGGCGTACTGGCCGGCGGTCAGCTTGCCGAGTTCGACCGCGATGATGTCGGTCGCGATCACCGGCCATTGCGGCAGGTGCGGTTCGGTCCCCATCCGGTTCATGATCGTGTTGTTCATCTCCGGGAAGTGGCGGGTCGTGCCGGCGGCGCCGACCTGGGCCGCGGCCTGGACGCGTGGGTCGTCGAAGGTGGACTGGCGCATCGGGCTGGCCCCACCGCCAATGATCGAGGCCTGGGCCTGGGTCTCGGCGCTGGTCGCCCACTGCAGGAAGACCCATGCGGCATCGGCCTGCTTGGAGTAGCGGGATAGGCAGTAGGTGCTGCCACCCTGGTGGCCGAGTTCGGGGGTCTCCTCGAAACCGCACTCCGCCGGGCTGCGCAGACTCGCGGCGGCCGGGAGCGGTGCGGGGGTCATGAGGCCAGAGACCTGGGAGTTCGCCGGGTCGTCCCAGCCGGGGAAGTCCTCACCCCAGGTGATGACTTGGCCACCCTGACCCTGTTGGATCGCGGTGAACTGTCCACCCCAATCGTAGGTGGTGACGGCGCTGGGCATGTAGGTCTGGAGAGTCCGCATGTAGTCCAGGCCGGTGATGGCGGCCTGGTCGTTGAGGACACACTGGCCGTCGGCGTTGAAGATGGAGCCGCCGTGCGACCACAGCCAGGCGGTCATGTCACATTCCAGGGCGTAGTGACCGCTCTTCATCTGGCCGACCGTGCCATAGGTGCCCTGGGCGGCCATCTCGTCGTTGATCGCCTTGGCATTGTCCATGTATTGCTGCATGGTCGTCGCCGGGGTCAGTCCCATGGCGTCGTAGATGTCCTGGCGGTAGAAGTACATGAAGATCGGCACATCGCAGGGTAGGCCGATCATCTTCCCGCCATAGCTGGCAATGTGCGTCACCAGCGGCTCCAGGAAGTCATCGATCGCGTAGTTGGGGTAGGCCAAGTCTGGCTTCGTCTCCAACAGCTCTCGAGGGTCGAAGGTGTCATTGATGAAGCGGCCGACCCACGCCTGGTCGAAGTAGTAGATATCGTTGGCGCCGAGAGCACCGGCCGCATCGACGCTGACCTTCTGGAGGACCTGGTCGAGGGGAACGACCTCCCACTCGACGGTGATGCCGGTGACGGCCTCGAACTGCTCCGGCAGCAGGTTGATGATCGCCCGGCTGGGCGGAGTTTCCTCGCTGACGACCTTGATGGTGGTGCCGGAGAACTGGCCGCCGACATCGGTCAGCCACTGCGTGACCTCGGCCGGGGGAGTGGAGGCCTGGAGGCTCGCCAGACCGGCCGGATTCGGGCGGCTGGCGGCCCGGCTCCTCATGGGCGAGGCGGAGAGGGCAACCCCGGCGGCGCCGAGGACCTTCATCATCTGGCGACGGCTGATCGTGCCGCGGCGATAGGCCTCCGTGGCCTTGGCGATGGCGAGTTTGTCGCGCCGGTCGTTGGTCTCGCGCATGGGAACAGGCTCCTTGTCGTCACGGGCAACCGTGCCCGCGTGCCTCCGGATCGGCGATCGCCGCCGGTCGTCAGGCGCCGCGCGGCGCCATCGAGAATCCCTTCACCCGGCCGTGCCCCACTCACCTCCCTTCGTCATTTCACGGCGCCGAGGGTCAGCCCGCGCACAAGGTGGCGCTGGACCAGCAGGATGAAGACGAAGATGGGGATGATGCTCGCGGTGCCGAGGGCGGCCAGGTAGCCCCACTCGGTCGCGAAGGCGGTGGTGAAGGTAGACGACGCCACGGGGACGGTCCGGATCTGCCCGGTGGTCAGGACCAGCGTGAGGAGGAACTCGTTCCAGGAGAAGATGAAGGCCAGTACGGCAGTCGCCATCAGGCCCCCGCGGACGTAGCCGAGGATGATCCGGGAGAAGGCGCCGAAGCGGCTGGCACCATCCACCATCGCCGCGTCGTCGAGGTCACGCGGTACCTCGTCGAAGAAGCTGAGGAGGAGCAACACCGCCAGCGGAGCATTGATCGCGGTGTGGACCAGGATCAGGCCGTGGTAGGAATCGATCCAGCCGAGGTTCCGGAACATCGTGAACAGGGGGAAGGCGGCAACGATCGGCGGCATCATCCGCTGGGAGAGGATCCAGAAGGCGATGTCCTTCCGACGGCGCATCTGGAAGCGGGAGAGGGCGTAGGCGGCCGGGGTCGCCAGGAGCAGGACCAGGAGGGTGCTGCTCCCGGCGATCACGAAGCTGTCTCGCAAGTACGGCAGGCTGTAGAAGGTCCCGCCGCCCGAGCCGCGGCCGACGGAGCCGGTCTGTTCGACGTTGAACCGGGTCGGGTCATCGTTGCCGATCACGACCCGGAACCAGTTCAGCGTCGGCTCGAACGTCAGCGTCGGACGGGCCGAGAGGATCTCGCTGGTGGGCTTGAACGAGGCCAGCACCCACCACAGGATCGGGGCAAAGAACAGCAGGGCAACAGCGGCCGTCAGCAGCGTGCGGCCGATCTGGGCCAGGCGCCGGCGCCGCTGCCGCTTGCAGGCCGCGATCGCATACAGATCGGCGGAGGGATAGCTCGCCGCGTTCGCGCTGGTGTCGGCCAACGTCCGCTCCTCCCTCACCGCTACCACTCGACCCGGAATAGCTTGACGTAGATGTTGGCGACCACGATCGCCAAGACCAGGATCGCCAGCCCGAGGGTGGAGCCGTATCCCCATTCGATGTTCTGGAACGATCGGGTATAGGCGTAATAGCTGATCACTTCGGTGTCGGTACCCGGGCCACCGTTGGTGATGACATAGATGTAGTCGAACACCTTGATCAGGTCGACCAACCGGAACAAGACCGCCACGGCGATCATCGGCCGCAACATCGGTAGGACGATGTGCGTGAATCGCTGCCAGGCCGAGGCGCCGTCGACCTGAGCCGCCTCCAGCGGTTCGGTCGGCAGGGCCTTGAGCCCGGCCAGCAGGATCAGGACGAAGAAAGGGGTCCACTGCCAAATGTCTGGCAGGAGGACCGCGACCGTGGCGTATTGGCCAGTACCGCCCAGGAGTGGTTCCGACTTATCCAAGATACCGAGGCCGTACAGGACCCAGGAGATCGAGCCATAGTCGGCGTTCTCCAGCACCTCGAACATCACGGCCGCGATCGTCGGCGGGACGACCATCGGCAGGATCAGCATCGACTGCCAGAGCCCCGCGCCCCAGGGGCCGGTGTTGAGCAGCATCGCGATCGCCAGTCCGAGGGTGAACTCGATCACCAGGGCGACCGCGACATAGATGGCGGTATTGGCGACGGCACCCCGGACACGCGGGTCGGTGAACAGGCTCGACCAGTTCTCCCAGCCGACGTTCTCGTACTGGCGGGAGACGGGGTCGAACTCTCGGAACGAGTTATAGAGGTTGTAGACCAGCGGGTAGATGCCGATGGCGAGCAGCAACAGCACCACGGGTAGGAGCCAGACCAGCGGTCGGTCGGCGGACAGCACGCGCCGGGCGGCGGGCATCACCGGGCGCCACACCCCCCGTCCCGTCGTCATCGTGTCCACCTTGGCCATCGTCCCTCTCCCGTACGTCGGCCGGCGCATCCCCATCCGTTTGCGACGCGAGGACCTCCGTCGTGAAGCACGGCTCCGCCGCGCGTTGGACGGACGCTATCACCTGCCCGAACGGCTGTCAACACATCTGCCTAATGACCTGCACGAATGTGCAAGGCATGGGATGATATGGCGGCCGGTGGGGCAGTAGGCGAGGGCCGGGTGAACGAGTCCCGGAGCAGCCGGGTCGAGTCGGGGAGGACTGGCCGATGCGGGGTCGCGATCCTGAACGGGCACTCGAGTCCGACCTACTGTTGGCCGACGTGGCGGAGCGCTACTACGTGCGCGACCTCACGCAGGAGCAGATCGCCCGGGAGATCAATGTCTCTCGGTCCAATGTCTCGCGGATGCTGAAGGAGGCCCGCGAGCGGGGTCTGGTCGAGATCCGGGTCCACCACCCGATGCGGACCGAGCCAGACCTGGCCACCGACTTGGCGAGCCGGTTCGGCCTGCGGGATTGCCTGGTGCTGGCGAGGACGCCGGAGGGGATCATGGCCTCCGACGAAGCGACTGCGCGGCAGGTCGGGTCGCTCGCGGCCAGGTATCTCGACGGGCGGATCACGGCGGGCGACGTGGTGGGGGTTGGATGGGGCAACACCGTCTACCAGGTGGTGACGAGCGGCTACTTGAACCCGAAGCCAGGCGGCGACGTGGTCCAGATGATGGGCAGCATGGGCGGAACGACCCCGGACATCGACGGGGCCCAGGTGGCGAACCGCCTTGGTCGCGCCTTGGAGTCCAACGTCCACTACCTGCACGCGCCGATGGTGGTCACCGATCCCGCAGTGCGCGAGGGACTGCTCCGTGACCACCACATCCGGGCGACGCTGAATATGGCACGGCGAGCGTCGGTGATGGTCGTCTCGGTCGGGGCGATCAGCGAACGGTCGGGCCTGTATCGGGCCGGGTACCTGGACACCGACGACCTGGAGACGCTGCGCCGCCATGGCGCGGTCGGCGACCTCTGTGGCACGTATTACGGGCGGGACGGCCGCTCGCTCGATCCCGAGATCGCCAGGAGGATCATGGCGGTCGACGGGTCGGTCATGCGGGGGATCGACTTGCGGGTCGGGGTCAGCTGGGGGACACAGAAGGCGCTCGCGAACCTGGGGGCGGTTAGATCCGGTCTGGTGAATGTCCTGATCACCGACGAGGTCGCCGCCCGGGTGATGTTGCGGCTAGTTCATGACGACGAGGAGCCGGGAGCGGCGGGCGAATAGTCCCATCCCGACTCATTTCCGGCGGCGTCGCATCCGGGACGCACCGTGCCCACCCTCGCCGGTCAGGCCAGTCAGCGGGTCGGTCGCGAAGGTCGTGACGGTGATCCGTGCCCCCGTCACATCGTTGGCAGGATGAGGCCTCGTACGGAATCGATTGCGGCACCGGTGACGCGCTCCGAGTGCTGTCTATACCTTCTCTACCTCTACCAGGCGGACGGCTCCCGCTCGTCCGTGCTTGGGCCGGCTAGCTGCTCCCTGGCGCGTCCGTGCGTCCGCCGGGGCGATCAGCGACTCGACAAGGAGCATCACGGTCCTCCTTTCCCAAAGGCTGCTCGGTCCTCGACTTGGGCGATCGGAACAGAGACTAGCGGGATGGGGTGGCACTCGGAGTCGTCTGCGAGGGGACCTGCCCGGATCAGCCGAGAGCGATGCTCGCCGAGCCCGTTCGGCTGATGCTGCTTCAAGGATGGTTGTCATGGCGATGCGGGCGGCACGGCAAGCGACGTCGTAGGCATCGGATCACCGTGACACTGGGTCGAGGAGGCGCCGGCCGGGCTAGGGCCTGCCTGGCAGCGCGCTGGTGGCGAACTCGGCGGTGAGGGCACTTAACCGGTTGAGGTGAGGACGCAGGGATGGGAAGAGGTGCCGGTAGACCTCGGTGAAGAGACGATCGTAGGCGGCGGCTGCCCGGGGTTCGGGATGGAACGCATCGGTGGTACCGGTCATCGCGGCGGCGGCGTCCTCGACGGTGGGGAACCAGCCAGTGCCCCGGGCGGCGAGAACTGCTGCGCCGAGATTGGTGGCGTCGGCTGACCGAGCTCGGTGGACCGGGGCGGCGAGGACATCGGCGAGGATCTGGCACCAGAGGTCGCTGCGGGAGCCGCCACCGAGGACGACGTGGGACGTGATCGGCACCCCGGTGGTCGCCGCGATCCCCTCCATCGCCAGGCGATGTTCAAGGGCGATACCCTCAAGAAGGGCCCGGTAGAGGTGGTGGCGGCGGTGGCTGCCGTTCCAGCCGACGACGATCCCGCTGGCGGTTGGGTCCCAGTAGGGATTCATGACGGTGTTCCAGTAGGGAACCAACACCAGCCCGCCCGCGCCAGGCGGGAGGGCGGCGGCCTCGGACTCGTACGCGTCGAATGCGGCCGGTCCGCGCGTCGGGTCGGCGACGTGGTCCATGAACCAGGAGACCGTCGCGGTGCCCCCCCGGAGGACTGACTCCAACACGAAGCTACCGGGCAGGGCACCGAGGCAGGTCCGACAGGAGTCATCAGTGAGGTAGGACCGGGAGGAAGTGCCGCCGGCGATGGCGGTGCCCAGGTTGACGTAGGCGCGGTCCGGGGAGATGACCCCGGCACCGAGGCAGGCAGCCTGGCCGTCACCGGCCCCGGCGATGACCGGCGTCCCCGCCCGGAGACCGGTGAGCCGGGCAGCATCGGGCGAGACGTGGCCGATCGTCTCCCCGGGCGGGGTGAGTGTCCAGAACTGGGATGGATCCAGCCCGATCGCGACGATCACGTCCTCGGCCCATGTGCCGGCGGCCATGTCGAGGATGCCCATCGGGTCGGCCGAGGCGGTGCTGGTCCGCTGCTCGCCGGTCAGGCGGGACACGAGGTAGGCACCGGTGTCGACGATCGCGTCGGCCCTAGTGGCGATCTCCGGTTCCCGTTCCACCAGCCAGCGCAGCTTCGGGAGCGACTGCGTCATGGATGGTGGCCGGCCGGTCAGGCGGTGGAGACGATCGTGGCCGACCAGTCGATCGAGAGTCGCCAGTTGGTCCCGGGACCGCTCATCGAGCCAGAGGATGGCGGGTCGGAGCGGATTGCCAACGGCATCCACGGGAACGAAGGTCTCGCGCTGGTGGGTGACGCAGAGGGCGGCGATCCGGTCCAGCGAGACGCGTCCACCGAGCTCGCGGACGGCGGTGAGCGTGGCCTCCCACCATGTCCTGGCGTCTTGTTCTCCCCACCCCGGCTCGGGTGATTGGGTCGTGAGAGGTGCGCGGCCCTCGGCGACCGCCGTGCCCGCCCGATCCCAGGC
>CADCWH010000375.1 GCA_902806395.1 uncultured Thermomicrobiales bacterium
ATGCTGGCCCTCTACGGCGACACCGCCCCGGACGTGCGCGAGGGCGACCTGGCCGCGATCGCCGCCCCGACCGACTTCCTCGGCGTCAACTATTACTTCCCCGCCCACGTCTCCGCCTCGACCGAGGGCCCGATGCCCTTCAGCATGGAGATGGGCGAGCCCGGCGGCGAGGGCCTCACCGCAATGGGCTGGACCGTCGAGCCGCAGAGCCTGGAAGATCTCCTCCTCCGCCTGACGAAGGACTATGGGCCACTGCCGATCTACATTACCGAGAACGGCGCCGCCTACGACGATCCGGACCCGGTCGATGGCCGCGTCGCCGATCCCGAGCGGACTGCCTACTACGATGGTCACCTGAGGGCCTGCGCCCAGGCCATCGACGGCGGCGCCGACCTACGCGGCTACTTCGCCTGGTCCCTGCTGGACAACTTCGAGTGGGCCGAGGGCTACTCGAAGCGCTTCGGCATCACCCACGTCAACTACGAGACCCAAGAAAGGACGATCAAGGACAGCGGTCTCTGGTACCGGGACCAGATCGCGGCGAACGTGATGCCGTCGGGGTAGGCGGGACAGAGACTCGCCTCCCGGAATTGTCCGCCGACAGGGGCCTGACACCTGGTCTCCCGCCGACATCACCACACCTCGGCTGGCAACCCGTTATCTTGCATACTCACGAGCCGGCCAGGGTCTTCGCACACTGACCGGCTCGTGCGAGCGAACACGCTGCCCGCCGGGGTCCCGTCCGCTCAGAGCAGCGCGATCAGGCGGGTCGGTCCGCCCGAGCCCCCCTCATGCTTCGGGCCGCCAACGATCAGGGTGGCCCCGGACGGTGGCGCGTCGGCCAGGTTCGCGACGCTCTCCAGGCCGAACAGGCCAGCACCGAGAATCGTCAGGTGGACGCCGAAGTCGGTCGAGGCGCCGATGTCGATGCTGATGGTGTCGGAGGCAACGGCCTTGATCGTGCGCTCTTCGACGAGGAACGCCGCCGCCTCGGGATCGAAGCCGGGGAAGTGCAAGACATCGTCGGCTCCCTGGTTGAGAAAGGTCGCCGGGTCGGACAGTCGCGTCTCCCAGCCGCTGTACATCGCCACGATCGCCCCGGTCGGGATGGCGCCGTACTGGCCCTCCCAGGCCAGAAGGTCATCGACGGTGAGCATCGCGTCGTCGTCGTTTTCGGCCCGGGCGCTGATGTCGACCACCACCAGCGGGGCGACCAGGTTCTCGACCGACAATTGATCGGCCGTCTCTCCATCGTCGATGAAGTGGGCCGGGGCGTCCATGTGTGTCCCGACGTGTTCACCCATGTTCAGTTGGAGGGTATAGAACCCATTGTCGGCCACGGTGTTGACGACCTCGAGGGAGGCTTGCGGGAAGCCGGGGAAGACGGGAAACTCCTCCGTCAGGACATGGGTCAGGTCGAGTACCCGCGTCCCCCCGGCCGCGACCGGCGTCCCGCCGGCCGCGACCGGCGTCGCTTGGCGCATCGCCACCGCGCTCCCGGACCGGACGAACCCACCAGCCACCAGCGCAGCGCCGGTGACCGCCGAGGCGCCGAGCACCTGCCTCCGGTTCAACGTCTCGCGGACCTTCGCCATCACTAGCGGTGAACACATGGTCGTTCCTCCTCCGGGGCCAACTGAGCCGCTGCGAGGTCCGGGCACCCAACCCGTCCCGGACGACGGTATCGTCTCACCAAACGCTCGATCGGCGCTCGGGCGTGGAGCCCAAGTCCCGGGGTCGGTGCGTGGGTTGGCGCGATGGGCGGCGGGGATACTGGCGGATCGGGAAGGGCTGACGGATTCCCCCGACCTCGACGCGGAGGTCCTGCTGCGGCACCTGCTCGGCCTCGACCGGACGGCCTACTTCATGGCGGCCCAGGCCACCGTCGCACCGGCGGTCGCGGCGGAGTATGCCGACCTGCTCGTGCGGCGCCTGGAGGGTGAGCCGGTCGCCTACCTGACGGGGGTCAAGGAGTTCTTCGGCCTGCCGTTCCGCGTCACGCCAGACGTGCTAGTGCCGCGGCCGGAGACGGAACTCCTCGTGCAGTGGGCCCTCGACTGGGCCCGGCGCCACGATCCCGGCACGGTGCTCGACGTGGGGACCGGCAGTGGCGCGATCGCCCTGTCGATGGCGGCCAGGCAACCGCCGGACCGGACGACGCGGGTGATCGGTAGTGACCTGTCCGGGGCGGCGCTCGCAGTGGCCCGGCTGAACCGGGCGGCCCTGGCGACGAACGGTGCCGTCGCGGCGGTCCGTTTCGTCCGGGGCGACCTGGCAGGCTGGTGCCGGGGGCGGGTCGACCTGCTGCTGGCCAACTTGCCCTACCTGACCCCGGAGCAGCGGGACCGCAATCCCGAGCTGGTGGCGGAGCCGGCCCTAGCCCTCGTCTCCGGTCCGGACGGACTAGCAGCGATCGACCGGCTCGTCGCCGACCTCCCCCGGGTGCTATCCCCATCCGGGGCGACGATCCTCGAACTGGACCCGGCCCAGGCTGAGGCCGTGCGCGACCGGATCGGCCTGCTCATGCCGTCGGCGGCGGTCTCGATCCTGCCAGACCTAGCGGGGCTGGACCGGTTCGTCACCATCGAGCGGTAACCGTCTGAGACAGGTGCTGGCGGCACCGATCAAGCGTAGGATCCTGAGGACCGGTTTACCCCGACCGGATCGCCCCCGACCGGTGGCGCAGCGATGCTTTACCCTTAGCGCCATCGTGGTCACCGGGACAGACCCGATCCCGGCGCTGGTGCCCCTTCCCCGTCCGTCATGCCCCCAGGGAGCCTCCCTCGTGTCCGACCCCTCATCCGATGACCGTGTCCGGGACCTGCCTCGCCCCGGTCCCGTCGATGCCGTCGAAATCTCCGGTGGTGAGGGGATTGGCGACGATGCGGCCTCGGATTCGTTGATCGCCAAGTACCTGCCCCGCCTCGCCGCCGGGGTCCTCCTCGCCGTGGTCGTGGTATCGCTCCTGGCTCTGGCAAGCGATGTCCGCCAATTGGGGTCGGCCCTGCGCCGATTCGATTGGTGGCTCGCGTTGCCGGTGCTGGCCCTGACACTCGGGAACTATGCGTTGCGGTTCGCCAAGTGGGAGGTCTACCTGCGGCGGATCGGCGTGCCGCGGCTCGGCCTGGGGACCAGCGCGGCCATCTTCCTGGCCGGGTTCAGCATGTCGCTGACGCCGGGCAAGGTCGGCGAGGTGGTCAAGGGCCTGCTGGTGAAGCGCGTCGCCGGGACCCCAGTCAGCAGGACGGCCGCGGTGATCGCCGCGGAGCGGATCACCGACGGGCTGGCGATGCTCGGCCTGGCAGCCCTGGGCCTGACCCAGTTTTCCTACGGACGCCCGATCCTGGCGGCGGCGATCCTCGGCGGGGTGGTGATGGTGGCCCTGCTGCAGCGGCCCCACCTGCTGATGGCGATCCTGACCCGGTTCGAGCGCGTCCCGCTCGTCGGCAAGGTGATGGCCCACGCCCACCACTTCCTCGACGCCTCAAATGTGCTGTACCGGCCCAGTCTATTGGTCGGGGCGGTGGTGACGGGGGTCATCTCCTGGGGGATGGAGTGCGTGGCCCTGCTCCTGGTCCTGGTCGGGTTGGGCCTCGACGCCTCGTGGCACCTGCTGCTGGTCGCCACGTTCGTCCTATCCGTGTCGTCGGTCTTCGGGGCGCTATCGATGCTCCCGGGTGGACTGGGAGTCGCAGAGGCCAGTGTGGCGGCGATGTTGCTGCTGCTGGTCGACGACCCGGCGATGACCTCGGGGGTAGCGGCGGCGGCGACACTGCTGATCCGCTTCGCGACACTCTGGTTCGGGGTCCTGATCGGCTTCGTGGCCCTGGCCCTGGTCCAACGGCGGGCGGGGCGGGATCGGGCGACCAGCCGCGGCATCCCGGCGACCGATGGGTCGCCGATCGCCACGGGCATCAATCCGGGACGATCGTAGGCCACGCCGAGAGCGCCGCGAGCGCCGTGACTGGCGACGACTGTGCACCTAGACATCGACTGCGAGCGGGAGGGACCGGTGGATTCTGACGACCAGCTGACACGCGTGACGGACCGGATGGACACCATCGAGAGGCCTGGTCCGGTCGACGTCGGGACGTCCGGGGGTCAGCGCGTCCTGATCACCGGCGGGGCCGGGTTCCTCGGCATCAACCTCATCCGGTATCTGCTCGCGCGGGGATACGCGTGCGTCTCGCTCGACCTGGTGGACTTCTCCTATCCGGAGCGAGACGACGAGCGGGTCAGCATTATCCAGGGCGACATCCGCGACGCGGCGACGGTTTCCCTGGCGATGCAGGGGGTCGACGCGGTCGTCCACTGCGCCGCCGCATTGCCGCTCTATAGCCCGCGCGACATCTACACCACCGACGTGGTCGGTACCCGCCTCGTCCTCCAGACTGCCCGGGAGTCGGGGGTGAAGCGGGCGGTACACATCTCCTCGACGGCGGTCTACGGTATTCCCGACCACCACCCGCTGGCCGAGGACGATCGCCTCGACGGGGTCGGCCCCTACGGCCAGGCCAAGATCCAGGCCGAGATGATCGCCCTCGAAGAGCGAGGGAAGGGCCTTGAGGTGCCGATCATTCGGCCCAAGTCCTTCATCGGTCCGGAGCGGCTGGGTGTCTTCACCCTGCTGTATGACTGGGCGCTAGAGGGCCGGAACTTCCCGCTGATCGGGATGGGACACAACCGCTACCAACTGCTCGATGTGGAAGACCTCTGCCAGGCGATCCACCTCTGCCTGACGCTGCCGGCCGAGCAAGCCAACGACACCTTCAACGTCGGCGCGGCCGAGTTCACCACCATGCGGCAGGATTACCAGTCGGTCCTCGACGCGGCCGGGCATGGCAAACGGGTGATCGGCTTCCCCGCCGCGCCGGCCGTCTGGGCCCTGCGGCTTCTGGAGAAGCTGGGCATCTCTCCCCTATACAAGTGGGTCTACGAGACGGCCGGCAAGGACTCGTTCGTGACCATCGACAAGGCCCGGGAGCGACTCGGCTGGCGACCGGTGCACAGTAATCAGGACGCGCTGCTGCGCAACTTCAATTGGTACAAGGAGCACCAGGCCGACTACGCCAACGCCTCCGGCGTCTCGCACCGCGTCCCCTGGAAGCAGGGCGCCCTGACCGTGCTGAAGCGGGTCTTCTGAATCGAACAGCACTCCGCTTGCTCGCGTGGGAGCCCATATCCCAGTTTGTCATCCTTCTCGCGGGGGCCGCTGAAAGGAGCGGCCCTTCCGGTCGTGTCCAGGCGAGACCGGACAACATGCGTTGGGCGAATGGGCGCGGCAATCGGACCCCTGAATTGTCCACCCGGTAGGGCGCTGTGGTCGTGACCAGTTGCCAGGTCGGGAAAACCCCGGTGCTACACTTACCAGCATGTGCTGATAGCGGAACCCCGTGATCCTTTCTCACCCGAATCTGGTCCAATGAACACGACCATGCCCACGACTCTCCGCCCGGACGCCTCGTCGTTTGACCTCGACCGCGAGGCCGGATCGGCCCCGTCTGAACTCCTCCGCGAAGAGGTCATCGGACCGCGCGACGGGGCGGGCAAGACCGTGGTCGTCGCCATGAGCGGCGGGGTCGACAGTGCGGTGACGGCGCTGGTGATGCGGGAGCGAGGCTACCGCGTGATCGGGATGAACCTGCGCCTGTTCTCGCCGGAGGACCCCGAGCACCAAGTCAACCCCTGCTGCGGGATCGCCGCCTTGGATGACGCCCGTGCCACCTGCGCCACGATCGGGGTACCGTTCTACGCGATCGACATGGAGAGCGAGTTCGGCGAAGCCGTCGTCGACAAATTCGTCTCGGAGTACGCCGCCGGGCGGACGCCGAACCCCTGCCTGGAGTGCAACCGGCACGTCAAGTTCCGCCATCTCGTCCATCGGGCCAAGTTGCTCGGGGCCGACTTCCTGGCGACGGGCCACTACGCCCGGGTGGTGCCCGGCGACCCGGGACGAGGCGTGCCCCACCGGCTCCTGCGAGCCGTGGATGGCCGCAAGGACCAGAGCTACGTCCTGCACACGATGACGCCGGAGCAGTTGGCCTACGTCCGGTTCCCGCTCGGCCACCTGACCAAGCCGGAGGTGCGCCGGTTGGCCCGTGCTTTCGGGCTGCCGGTGGCGGACAAGGCCGAGAGCCAGGAGATCTGCTTCGTCGGCAAGGGCTCCTACGCCGAGTTCGTCGCCAGGCGGCGGCCGGATGTCACCCGGCCGGGCGACATCGTCGATGCGGCGGGTGAGAAGGTGGGAGAGCACCGGGGCCTGGTGAACCACACCGTCGGTCAGCGCCGGGGCCTCGGCATCGCCGCCGGCCAGCCGCTCTACGTCCTGGGGCTGGACCAGGCCGCCAACCGGTTGACCGTTGGCACGCGGGACCAGGCTCGGGCTCGCGCTGCCGACGCGGAAGGGGTGTCCTTCACCGACGGCACCTGGCCCGGGGAGCCATTCGCCGCCGACGCGGTGGTCCGATACCGGGGTCAGCCGATCCCGGCCACGGTCACGCCCGCGGACGCGGGCAGCGGCCTGGTCCGGGTGACCTTCACTGGCGACGGCCCGATCGCCTCCCCGGGCCAGGCGATCGTGTTCTACCGGGGAGACGAAGTGCTCGGTGGGGGTACCATCGCCAGCGTGGCACGCATGGACACCGTCGTGCCAGAACCGCAGATCGCATCGCGGGTCGATGACCAAGAGTTGGCGATCGCTCGCGCCTGACGGCGAACCGGGTCGCCTCCCGGATGGTCCGGCTCGCCCGGCTGGAACGGGGAGCGGACGCCGAATCGGGAACGGCCGAGGCGAAGGGCTGAGGTGCGATGGCGAGACCCGTTCTCCCACCACCGATGGGTGTCCCGAGATACCCTGGCGTGCGACTTGCGAACCACGACCATCCGAGGAGGAGTGAACGACGATGGTGGCGACGGCGAACCTGAACAACGACGAGGCGAGTGACTACGCCTACGACGTGGATACCGAGAAATCCGACAGCAAAGTCAAGCTCTACGCGATCGGTGGCGGCCTCGGTGCCCTGGTGCTGCTGGCCCTGCTGATCTTCGGGCTGTACCAACTCGGCGATGACGGCCAGTCGGCCCTGGAGCGGTTCCGCGACATCGCGGTAATCTTCGTGGTGCTGCTGTTCCTGCTGACCGTCGTGCTGCTCGCGGCGATCGCGGCGGCCCTCGGCTATCTGGTGCTCCAGATCAAAGACCGGGTGATCCCGCTCTTGGAAGAGGTGACCGGCACCGCCCGCCGCATCCGCGGGACGACGGCGTTCATGACCGAGGAGGCGATCAAGCCGATCATGACTGTCGCCAGCACCTATGCCAGGATGCGGGCGATGACCAAGACGGTGACGGGAAAGAGCAAGAAGCCGCCAAAGGTCAAGTTCTAAGACGGTCGCGAGTGCGATCGCCCATCGCCGGGTCGTCCCGGGTACGGTGGCCGGAGGCACGGAGGAGGAACCGACATGGCGAACTGGCGTGACAATATCCTGGACCAGGCCGAGGCGATCCGGCAGCGATCGGCCAACTTCGACCTCGACGCACTGCGGCGTGAGGACGAGGCGGAGACCGGAGGATTCTTCTCCGGATTTGGCCTCGGGATCGTCGTCGGTGCTCTCCTGGCCCTCGTCTTCGCCCCCAAGCGGGGCAACGAGACGCGGGAGATGGTGAGCGAACGGGCCGTCCAGCTCAAGGACAAGGCGACCGACATGATCGCCCACGCCCGGGGGGGCGACGACGAGCCGGAGGAGACGCGGGCCGCGATTGAGCGCGAGATCGACGACCTGGGCACGACACCGATCGTCTCAAACAGTTGACCGGGACCCCATCCCCAGCAACACCGTGATTCAGATCCCGACGAGACGTGGGCGGCCCGATCGGGCCGCCCACGTCTCGTCTTAGGCAATGCGACGGGGTAAATCGGCCGCAAGTGGAAGATGAGTCCCGGATCGCCCCCAAAAGCCCCGGCTCGCTGTGGAGGATGATGACTACCCCCGACGGGCTGCCTGGCCCCACCGTGACTCAGAAGGGTGACCCCGGTCCCGATACGGCCGAATCGGTCGCCGGCTTCGACGGGCCACTCGTGCGGGAGACCGTTCGTCTCCCGCTCGCGGGACGCGACTTCGATGTCTTGCGGCCGGCGAACACCGACGACCTGCTCGACCGGTCGGCCGACGACCCGGAGCAGAATCTCCCCTACTGGGCCGAAATTTGGCCGAGTGGGATCGCCTCGGCGGACGCCCTACTCACCACCGACCCAATCGTCGCGGGCACGCGGGTGCTGGAGATCGGGGCGGGCCTGGGAATCACGGCGGCTGCCGCCCTACTCGCGGGGGCCGACCTGCTCTGCGTGGACTATTTCCCGGAGTCGCTGGCGCACTGTCGCCGCAATGCGGTCCGGAACGCGGGTCGGGAGCCGGAGACCCTGGCGCTGAATTGGCGCCGACCGGACGAGGCACTTTGGGGACTCATCGGAGACGGCTTCCCGCTCGTGCTGGCGGCAGATGTCCTCTACGAGGGCCGGGACGTGGTGCCGCTCGCCGACTTCGTCGATCGTCTGCTGGCGCCGGGGGGCCTATTCTTCCTCGCCCACCCCGGCCGCCCCCCTGCCCTACGGTTCCTGGAATTGCTCGAGCGCCGAGGTTGGCAGGACGTCGCCACGACCCACGCCGGGCCGTGGCCCGACCCCAAGGACGAGGAGGTCGTCGTCTCCCTCCACCGGCTCCACCGGCGTGGGGGATGACGTCGTGCGGCCCCCGTCACGCCGTGGTCTCCTCCCGGGATGATGGGCAGTTAACCCCGGCGGGCGTCCCGACCAGACGAGGCGGACGGCACCGTCGTAGGTCGGCGCATAGTAGCCCCAAGTGAGATCGCTGATGATCACCGCCCCCGCCCCGGCCGAGGCGTGGATGAACTGCCCCTCCCCGACGTAGATGCCGACCTGTGAGACCCCCCGCCAGGTAGGGATGCGAACTCTGAAAGAAGACTAGTTCCCCGGCGCGGAGGACATCCCGGCCGACGGCGGTCCCGTAGGCGATCTGGTGGAGTTGGTTGAGGCCGTTCGAGACCCGATACCGGCCAACGCCATCGAGCATGCCCTTCGCCTCTCGCCCGACGACCGTGACTATGTCGCCATGGCGCACGTGATCCCCGAATTCCAATTGGCATGAGGTATCCCGGCCCATCGTTTCACCGGGTGACCCGCCGCGTGATCGCTGGCGGGTATGCTGCACTGATGATCTCGGGCGCTGTCCAGACTGGTCACCAAGCACCTCCGGCGCCCACCGGCTGGCCCATCTGAGCTTCCAGGAGACTTCCCCATGATCACGACCACCCCGACTCCTCTCCTGACCAGCCTGCCCGAGTGGCGGGCCCTGGTGGAGCACCACACCGCCACGGCCGACACCCACCTGCGGGAACTGTTCGCCGCCGATCCGGAGCGAGGCACCCGCCTCGTGGCCGAGGGGGCCGGGCTGTACCTCGACTACTCGAAGAACCGGGTCACCGACGAGACGTTGCGGCTGCTGCTCGACCTGGCCGAAGCGCGGGGGATCAAGGCGCGGATCGCGGCGATGTTCGGCGGCGAGCGGATCAACGTGACCGAGGGGCGCGCCGTGCTCCACGTCGCCCTGCGCGCCCCGCGCGACGAGTCGATCGTGGTCGACGGGGCCGATGTCGTGCCCGAGGTCCACGCGGTGCTCGACAAGATGGCTGGCTTCTCCGACCGGGTCCGGGACGGGTCGTGGGTCGGGCACACCGGCAAGCGGATCAGGAACATCGTCAACATCGGCATCGGCGGGTCGGACCTCGG
>CADCWH010000376.1 GCA_902806395.1 uncultured Thermomicrobiales bacterium
AGGCGTCCGCCGCCTGGTGGCCGCGATCGACCGGGCCGCCGAGCGGGGGGTCAGCCAGCGGCGGGCCGCCCCGGCGGGCCGCATCGTCTGACGGCAAGGCCGGGGACCTCTCACGAGCCATCAGCAAACCCTAGGGCATCGCGGGTCGGCGCCGTGTGGGCGCGGTGCCCGAGCCGGAGGCCAAAGATAATCTCGTTCTATCCTCTGCCGGACTGCGGGGGACCCGGCCTCAGAACCGGGATGAACCCGGGCCCCGGGACCGTGCGTTCGGGACACCATCGCCTCCTCGCGGGGCGGGAGATGGGCCTTACCGCCCGTCCTACCGGGTCCGGACGGCCCGGGCGACCGCGGTCCGGTGGGCGGCCAGCTCGACGACGTCGTCCAGGGGACGGAGGGCCACCTCGCCGTGGCGGCGGCGCAGGCCGGCCTCGATCAGCCAGTCGGCCAGGGCGGGGTTCTTCGGCAACAGGGCGCCGTGGAGGTAACAGCCGATCGCGTTGCGCCAGCGGGCGCCCTCGGTCCCATCTTTCCCATTGTTGCCCCGTCCGACCCGGACGGTCCCCAGAGGTTCGAGTCCGGGACCGCGGTGGGTGAGACCACTGTGGTTCTCGAACCCGACCAGTTCACCGAGGAAGCTGTCCACCACGACGTTGCCGATGAACCGCTCGGCTCCGGCCTCGCTGGTCATGTCGAAGAGGCCGACCCCCGGCAAGGGTTCGCGGTCGTGGGGCCGGTACTCGTGCCCGAGCAGTTGGTAGCCGCCGCAGACCGAGAGCAGCGCCGCCCCCGCCTCGACGTTGGCCCACAGTGCCTCGCCCTTCGCCCCCTGGAGGTCGCGCGAGACGGCCACCTGTTCCTGGTCCTGCCCTCCCCCGAAGAAGTAGATGTCGGCGTCCGGCAACGCCGCACCGATCCCGACTTCGACCGTCGTCGGCTCGATGCCGCGCCAGCGGGCTCGCCGCTCCAGGGCCATCACGTTACCCCGATCCCCGTAGATGTTCATCGAGGTCCCGTACAACCAGGCGATCGTCAGGTCTAAGGGGCGCTCTCGCGCGGGAATCGCTGGCATGGGCATGGGGTTCTCTCCGGTGGGGTGAGGGCGGGCCGCTGGGCGATCTGGGATGAGGACCGTCATCACTGGCGCCAGAAGGTCTCGACGGCGCCGAGGTCGGCCAGGACGCGGCGGAGATCCAGCATCGCGGTGTAGGTCGGCAAGATATAGCCGGTGCCTCCCACGGGGACCGACTCCACGAAGGCGGCCAGGGCCCCACGGGGTTCCGCGGGCAGGATGCGGACGCGATCGGGGGGGACCCCGGCGTACTTGAGCCGGTTGGCCATGTCGGTGCCTCGGATGCCAGTGGTCGCCAACGGGGCGTCACCATCGGCCAGCAGCTCAAAATCCACGTCCCAGAGCCAAGAGACATCGCGGCCGTCGGCCGCCAGGTCGTTGATCGCGATCAGGGTCGGGACACTGAGGCCGCCGGTGGCGACGGTCAGCATCCGCAAGACCTCGTTGAAGCCGGTCGGGTTCTTGACCAGGGCGAGGACCAGGGTCCGGTCCCGGTAGCTGACCCGCTCGATCCGGCCGAAGGCGGCCCGGAACGCGGCCAAGCCCCGGGCCACGTCGGCGGTGTCCCGTCCCAGGGCGTGGGCGACCGCCGCGGTGGCCACCACGTTATAGGCGTTGTAGAGGCCGGGCACCGCGACCGACAGCCGAGTGGGCGGAGATGTCCCCGCCGTCACCGACACGGTCAGGGCGTCGACGCCCTGCAGGTCGACATCGTGGCCGACCACGTCGAGGGATGGCCGGGCGGTGTCGCCGTTGGGGCAGCGCCAGGCTCCGAGGTGGGAGACGTAGAGGGCATCGTAGATCAGGTCGGCACCGCAGAGGCGGCAGGTGGCGGCGTCGGCGGCGTGGGGCAGGGCGTCCAGGCGGAACCGGGATTCATCCAGGCCAAAGGTGACCCGCCGGGCGGTGATCCCGGTCGTCATGGTCGCCAGGGTCGGGTCGTCCGCGTTGACGACCACGGTGGCCTCGGCCGGCAGGTCGGCCAGCGCCTTCGCCCAACGGGTCGCGATCGCGTCGATCTCGCCGTAGCGGTCCAACTGGTCCCGGAACAGGTTGTTCAGCAGGACGACCCGGGGCCGGACCCGACGGACGATCTCGGGCAGGGCGGCCTCGTCGGCCTCGATCACCGCCACGTCGGCCCGCGGGTCACCACCGATCGACCCTTGGTCGGCAAAGGCGGCCACCACCCCCCGGACCAGGTTGGACCCCGACCGGTTGTGTAGTACGCGCTCCCCGCCCGCCTCAAGCACGTCGGCAATCATCCGGGAGACGGTGGTCTTGCCATTGGTCCCGGCGATCACGATCGCGCCGCCGGGCAGGCGGCCGACCAGTTTGCCGAGCAGGTCCACGTCGAGCCGGTCGGCGACCAACCCCGGCGCGGCCGTGCCCCCGCCCCGGCCGACGCGGCGGATCACCCCGGACGTAGCCTTGGCGGCGGCCATCGCCAGGCCGAGCCGAAGATCGCGCGTGGTTCCGGTGGTGGTCGCCATCCCTGCTCTCCCCGTTCTTCGCTCCGGCACGGTCTCCCCGGCCGCCCCGTTGCCGGACGCCCGGCCCATCAGTCCGTCTCCCAGTTGGGGGTGTGCCGTCGTCCGTCGTGGTGCTCGCCGTCGGTGCCCAGGGTCAGCCGCCGGTGTCCCCCGTGGGATCCGTCCCCTCGGATGGCACGGAGTCGGTGCTGGAGTCCTGGCTGATCACGACCGTCACCACCTTGAGGTTGTCGAAG
>CADCWH010000377.1 GCA_902806395.1 uncultured Thermomicrobiales bacterium
CCGTCCGGGCGATCACCGGCGGCGGGAAACCACTCGCCGCCATCGTCACGTTGCTCGGGGAGCCGGCGGTGAAGGCGACTGCATCGGCGGTCAGGTCGCGGTGCAGCCGTAGCTCGCGGTGATGACGGGAGACCCCGTCGGCAGGTCGGAACATCCGGGCCGTGCTGGACTTTCTGATGTCCTCCTGATGGTGAGAGGACGACCGGCCTCGCCAACCCCGATCGCTTGGTGGCCAGCCGGGCGGCACCGGTGCCGGCACGCTTCAGGTGGCCCGTATCAGCCCGATCCCGAGGGTGATGGTTCCCACCGCCAGCGAGAGGGCACCGGCATAGACCAGTGCGATGAGCCGGTTTGGCCGCGTCGCGACGGGAGAAACGATCGAGAAGAAGAACCCGGCAGAAACCAAGATCGGCGCCAGCGCGACCGTGTTGCGGACGAGCGCTTTCGCCCCGTTCCCGAGGTCGGCCTGATCGACGAACGAAAGTGCCAAGAGCGCGAGGATGACCAACACCC
Organism: uncultured Thermomicrobiales bacterium; assembly: GCA_902806395.1. The sequence continues at coordinate 514 of CADCWH010000377.1, forward strand.
CCGCGTGGGCATGCCCGGCCGTGAACAGGGCCCGCCGGACGGGGTTATCCATGTATCCGGCCTGGTGCCGCATCAGGTAGCGCAGCAGCGAGTATCCCCCAAACTCGATCGTCGGGATCACGATCATCAGGATCCCGGCGAGCCGCAACGTCGCATCAGACATGGTGTCCCCTCTCCCGTAGGCCAGAGCCGTCACCCCGGCCAGATCGCTTCACGGACCTTTGGGTGTCGCCTCGACATCCGTTCGCGTCAGATCGGCGTCTGCGGTCAGGATGGCGATCGCCTCCTCGAGCCAGGCGAGGTAGGCGTCCTCCCGGGCCCGGCCATTCGCCAGGGTCAGGTGCCAAAGTCTCCGCTGGCGCTCGGTCGCCGGTGCCCGTTGGATGATCTCGCCAATCCCTTCGTACTCCCGGCGCCGTTCGGCGTGCCGTTCGCCCTGTTCTCGCAGCAGGCTCACCAGCTCGCCGTCGGTCAAGCCATCGCCGCAGAAGAGTTGGACCAGGAGTGGATCCCGGACGGTCGGCAGGGGTTGTGGGTCGGCGAGCCACTTCAGCAACGCTGCCTCCCCCTCGGCAGTGAGGGTGAACACCTTGCGATTCGGCCGGTCCCGGCCGGGCTCGACCCGTGCTGTCGCCCACCCCCGATCCGCCAGCGAGTCCAGCGTCCGGTAGATCTGGGCCTGGTCGGCGGGCCAGAAGTAGCGCATCGAGCGATCGAACCACAGTGTCTTCAGGTCGTACCCAGTCATGGGACGGACTCGCAGAAGCCCCATCACCGCGTGGGCCAATGACATGCTGTTCTCCTCGGTCGTTTCCCGACTATAGTGCCTCGTCCCTTATATGACAAGTCCTATACCTAAAGACCTGCGACGCGTGGTGCCCCCTCGTGAACACGTCTTCCCTAGCTAGCTTTCTCGACCCGGGACTGGATGATCTGGAGCAAGGTGACGAAGACCACTCCGCCGATCACGTTGCCGACGAGGGTCGGCAGGAACACTCCGGTGGCCCAGGTCCCCGCCGAGATGTCGGCCCCGAGGAACATGGCCATGAAGATCTCGGCCGCGGTAATGACGACGTGGCCGAACTGGCCCAAAATGAGCAGGGTGCCGATCAGCCAGATGATCACCAAGCGGGGCCCCAACCCCTCGGCGGCCAGCAGGAGCCAGGTCAAGATGGTCATCAGCCAGCCGGCGAAGATCGCCTTGACGAAGGTCGTCGTCAGGTCATAGCCGACGACGTGTTCCGCCGTCGCGACGATTTCGGCGGCCGATGCGGCGGCGAGGACATCGCCCCGGGTAATCAGGGCGGAAAAGACGACGACCCCGAGTAAGTTGCCGACCAGGCTGATCGCCCAGAGCGATCCGAGTTGACGGAGGGTGCCGTGTCCCTCGATCACACCGGTGACGGGGAGCAGGAAGTTCTCGGTGAAGAGTTCGCTCTTGCCGATCAGCAGGATCACGAACCCGATCGGATAGGCCAGAGCCCCGGCCAATAGCGCAGTCGAGGGGTGATCCACCCCGCCGCCGACGGCGGCGCCGGCGAAGGCCATCGCGATCAGGCCAAAGCAAATCGCCATGCCGCCGATGAAGGACGTGACGATGTCTCCGGCGACGGGTCGGTCGAGGCGTTGCTCCCCGATGACTGCCGCGTCCTCGACGACTTCGGGCGCCTCCTGGCCCAGGGGCTCCGGGGCCTTGTCGTCATCACCGTCCTGCCGACCGCTGGCAGGGTACGGTGGCGTCGATGTCCGGTCGATCTCAGGCTCGGCTGTCGCGGCCGCTGCCCCGGTGACGTCTCCGCGCCGGTCGTCCCGATCATCGTTTCGCCGGCCATCGTCACCCATCGATCAGCCCCACCTCATACGGCCCCGTACGCGCACGTACCCAGCTTGGCTCTCGGGGCACGGAAGTCCGCGACGCCGACGCACGAACCATTCCGACACTGGACCACGGTGACGCGAGGAATGCTTGGAGGCATGGACAGCGCGGAAGCGAGTGGGCAGGGACCCGCTCGCCGGAACCGTCACCTCAGGGACCCGGGGGCGGGGTCGAGGACGGTGCAATTCCGCCGAGGACCGGCGGCGGCGGCAATGCGGCCGTCGGCACCGCGGTCGGGACACGCCACCACCGCACCGATCCCGTGTTCTCGCTCGAGACGACATATGAAGCCGGCGGGCGCGGCTGGCCCACGTCGGCACCGGCCTCGGGCCAGGTGGCGAGGAACCAGATCCCGAACGCCACGGCGTAGGTCAGGCCAACCGCGATCAAAGCTCGGGTGCCGCCGCGCCGGGGATCCCGTGCGCTGCCAGCGAAGTCGACGGGAGACGGCTCGGGTGGCCGCTCCGGCCGAGTGTTCGCTCGTCGGACCGGCATCGCCTCCGACCGTGCTCGAGGCACGGGCGCCCGCGATCGTCGCCGTTTGGCCATGTCCCCTCCTTGGCTCCCCATACCTACGTCGTCGGCGCAGAAAACGGCCGATGCCGTGGCCGGGCGCCTCAGGGCGGACCGGGCCACGGCATCGACTACCGTGAATGCTCTCTAGGCGGATTCGGCGTAGGGGATCTCCCGGTCATTGACGGTCATCAGCAGGGGACGCGAGCGGTTGTTGATCACGTCGGCGTTGACGACGCACTTGCGGACATTCTCCAGCGACGGGATCTCGTACATCACGTCGAGCAGGATCTCCTCAATGGTGGTCCGCAGACCTCGAGCCCCGGTCTTTCGCTCCTCGGCCTGCTTGGCCGTGGCGTCGAGGGCATCGTCGGTGAAGATCAGCTCGACGTTGTCGAGGTTGAAGAACTTCTGGTACTGCTTGACCACCGCGTTGCGCGGCTCGGTCAAGATCCGGATCAGCTCTGGCCGGGTCAGGTGGTCCAGCGAGACCGAGACCGGCAGGCGGCCGACGAACTCCGGGATCAGGCCGTACTTCAGCAGGTCGTCGTGGGTGAGATTGTGAAGCGGATTGGCTTCCTGGGTCTTTGGTCCGTCATCTCCGCCGCCGAAGCCCATCAGGGCCTGCTTGCCGGTCCGCTTGGTGACGATCTCCTCCAGCCCCTCGAAGGCACCCCCGCAGATGAACAGGATGTTCCGGGTGTCGATCTGGATGTACTCCTGGTGCGGGTGCTTCCGGCCGCTCTGGGGCGGCACGTTGGCGACCGTACCCTCGATGATCTTGAGCAGTGCTTGCTGGACGCCCTCACCCGAGACGTCGCGGGTGATGCTGGGGTTATCGGCCTTGCGGGCGATCTTGTCGATCTCGTCGATGTAGATGATGCCAGTCTGGGCCCGGGCCACATCGCCAGCGTTCTGGATCAGCCGCAGCAGGATGTTCTCGACATCCTCGCCGACGTAGCCAGCCTCGGTCAGCGCCGTGGCGTCTGCGATCGAGAACGGCACGTCGAGCAGCTTGGCGAGGGTCTGGGCCAGGAGGGTCTTACCGCAGCCAGTCGGTCCGACGAGGAGGATGTTGCTCTTCTGAAGCTCCACCTCGTCATTGCTCTCGATCCCGGCATTGATTCGCTTGTAGTGGTTGTAGACGGCGACGGAGAGGATCCGCTTGGCGCGATCCTGGCCGACGACGTACTGGTTGAGCTGTTCGTAGAGGGTGCGCGGGGTGGGGATCTTGGTCAGGGCGGTCTCGACTCGGGGAGTTGCCGGCTCTTCTTCCTCGATGATCTCGCGACAGAGCTGGACGCACTCGTCGCAGATGTAGACCTGGTTGGGGCCCGCGATCAGGCGCCGGACCTCGTCTTGGCCCTTGTTACAGAATGAACACCGGTACTGCACCCGATCACCTCGCGCGTTGGGGAACCCGCCCCCGGAAATCCGTCCTCATACCCCGGGTCAGTCCCGGCGCCGCCCGCTACGTCGTCTCGCGGCCGTTGACGGCCAAGGCGGCGGTACCGACCACGTTGTGCGGCTCCAGCACCTCGTCGACCAGGCCGTAGAGCTGCGCCTCCCTGGCGGTCATGTAGTAGTCGCGCTCGGTGTCCCGCTTGACCTTGTCGTATTCCTGGCCGCAGTGAGAGGCCAAGATCTCGGTCAGCTTGGTGGTCAGGCTAATCGTCTCGCGGGCGACGACCTCGATGTCCGGCACGGCACCGCGGAAGCCAGCTGATCCCTGGTGGATCATCACCCGGGCGTTCGGCAGGGCGAATCTCTTGCCCTTGGCTCCGCCCGCGAGGAGGACGGCTGCCATGCTGGCACCCATACCCATGCAGAACGTGGCGACATCGGGCTTGACCATTTGCATCGTATCATAGATGGCCAGGCCGGAATACACGACGCCGCCGGGCGAATTGATATAGAGACGAATGTCCTGGTCGGGGTCCTCGTGAGCCAGGAACAGCATCTGGGCGATGATCACGTTGGCGATCTGGTCGTCCACCGGGGTGCCCAGGAAGATGATCCGGTCCTTGAGGAGCCGAGAGTAGATATCGAACGCTCGCTCGCCCCGGTTGGTGCTCTCGACCACCATCGGGATGAGGTTCTCGATCGTCGGGATGTTCATCGCGTCTGAACCCTTACCTTTCTCGTGCGTGGCCCTGGCCCTCCCGTCGCCTCGGCCCGGGGACCGGTCCCGGCCGACGCCTGGCGGGGGGCGGCCCGCTGCCGCCAATGATACTCCTTCACCCCTACCCGACGACTCCCCAGACGGGCAGGAACGGATGACCCGGCG
>CADCWH010000378.1 GCA_902806395.1 uncultured Thermomicrobiales bacterium
ACGGACCATGGCCAACCGGACCGGGCACATCGCCTTCAACCTGGCCGCCACCTGTGCCTCGATCGTGCCGCTCCTGGCTCCCGTCCCGCGATCTCGGCGCACCAGGGGGTTCCTCGACGATCCCTCCAGGTTTAGTACGCTCAGCTCCCACACCGAGGGGACCCGCGCTTGGGCAATCACCGCATTCATCGGCGCGGCAGTCTTCCTCGCCTTCTTGCTCGTCGGTCGGTTCCTCACCACCGGCGATCGTTCAGCCTCGGCGCTCGGTGCCGCGATCTGCTTCGGCGTTGCCGATGTCGGTCCCGGGTATGCCACCGTCGCCGCATTCTCGCGATGGGTGGTCCTCCTCCTGGAGGAACGGTCGGTGTCACGCCTCTACGGCGACTACGGACTCCGCATAGCCTGGGGACTGGTCGCCGTCGCCTTCCGCCCTGGCCAGGACGACAGGTTCCACCCTCCTGACCATCTCCTGGGCTGGCAAGTCCGGATCGCGTCCAGCGGGATCGCCGGGACCGACGCAGCCCGCCCGACCTCGACCCGACCACCGGAGATGAGCGTCGTGACACACCCGGCCCTGATCGCGGGTCGCCGGTCGGATTCGGGACGTTCCTGACCAGATCTCGCGGAGGTACCTCATGATCCGCCGCATCGCGACGATCGCCCTGGGACAACTCTTCCTGTCGGCCTGGGCGCACCTCGTGTTGTCACCATTCTATTGGCCCGCTCGGTTCGGCGATCCGGTCGAGAGTTTGGCGTTCGTGGAGTGGATCGGGGGGCCGAGCGCGTCGTTCGAAGCGGTGCATGGCTGGGCCGTGGCCGCCTCTCTCGGGGGGGCTGTCGCCCTGGTTGGCCTCGGCGCCGGCCGGCTCTGTTCGTCGGGCCAGAGCGCCTGGTCCGCCCTGGGTGCGGCACTCCTCTTTGCCCTGACGACGGCGGGGCTCGGCTACACCGCCACCGTGGCCATCGTGTCCGCGCTCGATCTCCTGGACAAACTGCTGGTCGCTCCCGGGGCCCAACTCTTCGTCGTGGCGGGGTTGGTCACCGTGTCGATCCCCGCGTTGGCCGGGACGATCCTCGCCATCATGCTCGCCGTCTCGTGGGCCGGCACCTTCGGCTCGCGGCGGTCTGCGGCCAACGAGCCGACGAGGGGCCGCGCCTGACGTCCGGCTCGTACCGCGCCAGTTTGGATGACCCTCGACCCATGGGCTTCACCTTGCCGCCCGGAGCCAACCATGCCAGGTCCGGGCCGATCGACATTGACCCCGACCAGGCATCACCCCGAGTCAGGAGTGTCCCCGTCCTGCGGTCCAGTCGCCGCCATCACCTCGCCGGGCACTCGGACACCCTCCCCCAACACATCCGCGAACATCGCCCGGTAGTGTCGGTACCAGTCGCTCTGGAACCGCTCCTCCGGATCGTGGTGGAGTTTCAGGCGCAAGAATTCGACGAATCGCGGGTAGCAAGTCTCGACCTGGGCCCGGGTGGCCCACCGGTGGTAGGTCAGGTAGTAGTTTCCCCCGAACCCGATCGCCAGGTCGGTCAGGCGGCGAAAGGCGTCGGCGGAGCGGGCGATCCCCGCCTCGTGGTGGTCGGTGTGCAAGTTGAAGATCACGCACGCCCAGGGCTCCGTCGCCCAGGCCAGAAAAGACTCGTCGTCTCGCTCGATCAGGCGGATCGTCCCGTAGACCAAGTCAACCCCGTTGGCCCGAAAATCCTCCGCGACCTCCGCGAGGAAGCGGGCTAGATCCGGACGCGGCACGTAGATCTCGGTGATCATCTCGCTGCCGCGCTCCGTGACCCCGAGCCGCGCGTCGAGTGCCAGGTGATAGTCGTCCACGTAATCGGCCATCTGGTGCAGGTCCGACCAGTAGACCTGACCAGTCGTCGCCATGTAGTACGACGTATAGGCGTCCACCGCGCGGCGCTTGTCGACGTGTCCGAGGTGGAGCAAGGTCTGCCAGTCCTCGGTCGAGAGGGCGCGTTGCCCGTCGGTGATCGGGGTGGCGAGATCGACCGGCCGGTAGCAGGAGAAGACGCCCCCGCGCAGGAAGTCGTCCGACGCCGGGTCGATGGCGAATTGGAAATCCCCGTAGAGGAACCCCTCCGCCGTCCGGCGCGCGAAGGCGTCGATCAGGTCCGTCACCTCGCGGACCTCGACTACCCGTTCCAGCTTGGCGCGCGGCGTCAGGCGGAGCCGGACCGTGGCGATCACGCCGAATAGCCCGTAGCCGCCGATCACCAGGGAGAACAGGTCCGGGTTCTCGGACCGGCTGCAGATCACGGCCTCGCCCCGGGCGTCGACCAGGGTGAACGCCTCCACGTCGGCGATGATGGGCGGGAACGCGAGCCCCCGGCCATGGACATTGGCGGACAGGGCGCCACCGATGCTCAGGCGATCGGCACCGGTCTGCTTCTGCCGGATGCCCCACTGGCGCGGGGCGTCCCGCTGCATGTCCACCAAGTGGTCGACCAGCGCCGGCCAGCGGATGCCGGCCTCCACCTCCACCTCGCCCCGCTCGGGGTCGAACGCCAGCACACGATCCATGGCCGCCATGTCGAGCAGCACCGTGCCGGAGCCGAATTGCTGGCCGCCCATCGCGTGCCGCCCGCCGGCGATGCTGACCGCCAGCCCCTCCGCCCGCGCGGCGCGGACGGCCGCCTGGACGGCGGCGATCGTGTCCGGCCGCTCGACGCGGTGGACGCGCGTCGCGTTGAGTTGGGAGTGGATGTCGTTCACCACCGTCTCGTCGGTCGTCGTGACTGCCGTGCTCGTGCCCATGTCATCCCCCTCGCGCGGTCGCGCCCCCAAATCCCCGTCGCCCCGCGACGATCGCGTCCGGGCCAGGGTCCCCGTGCCCGATACCACGCCCGGATGGCCGACCGCCGGCGGCCGAACCACCCGCGACACGGTCAAGACGGTGCGGTCGCCGGTCGTCACCCTCGCGATGACCTCTCCCGTGTCCTCACGCGACCGAGTGTATCGTGGGGTGCCATGATGGGGGACAACTCGGAACGGACGAGGGCCCTGGGTCGGACTTGCCAGCCAACTCGCCCTGGGCGACGATACCGAGGCGGGACTCTCCCGCCTGCCCCAACGCCCCCCTTCCGCTCCCGAAAGGCCCATTCGCCGTGCCCGCACCCGCGCCGATCACCTTCGCCGTCCTCGGCCTCGGCCGGATGGGCCGCCTCTACGCCGAGACGCTCCGCGACCGCGTACCTTCCGCCCGGCTCGCCGCCGCCGCCGATCCGGACCCGGCGGCCAGGGCCGCCTTTGCCAGTGACTTCCCCGGGGTCCGCCTCGTCGCGGACCCCCTCGACGCCCTGGACGGGGTCGACGCCGTGGTCATCGCCACGCCGACCAAGACGCACCACTCACTGGTGATCGCCGCCGCCGCGGCCGGCAAGGCCATCTTCTGCGAGAAGCCGCTCGCCCTCACGGTGGCTGATACCCGGACCGCCATCGACGCCGTGACCGCCGCCGGGGTTCCTCTCCAGGTCGGGTTCATGCGCCGCTTCGACGCCACCTACGTCCGGGCCAAAGCCCTGATCGACGCCGGCTCCATCGGTGAACCGATCGTCTTCAAATCCGTCGGCCGGGACCCCTTCTGCCCTCGCCCTGAGTACGCCGACCCAGTCCTGAGCGGTGGACTGATCGTGGACATGGGGATCCACGACTGCGACCTGGCCCGCTGGTTGATGGGACAAGAGGTCGAGCGGGTCTCTGCCGAGGGCAGCCTGCTGGTGTGCGACGACCTGCGGGCGGTCGGCGACATCGACAACGCGAGTGTCAACCTCCGCTTCGCCAGCGGAACCCTAGGCCACGTCGAGGTCAGCCGCAACGCCTTCTACGGCTACGACATCCGCACCGAGGTCCTGGGGACAGAGGGGGCGGTGACGATCGGTCAGCACCAACAGACCCCCGTCGTGCTGCTGGACCGGCATGGCGCTCACCACGACGTGGTGCCCTACCTGATGGAGCGCTTCGGCGAGGCGTACCGGTCTCAACTCGACGCCTTCGTCACCTGCCTGCGGGACGGCTCTCCCCCGCGCGTCACCGGAGCGGACGGGTTGGCCGCGCTGGCGATCGCCGTGGCCGCGACCCGGTCTCACCACGCCGGGGGCCAACCGGTGACCGTCGCCGATGTCTTGTCCGATGTTACCGACGCGAACGCCTGATCGGGAGATCCCATGCGCCAGTACGACGAGTCGAACATGCTGATCGGCCCAGGGTCCCATGCCGACCCGGCCCTGACCCTCGACATCACCCCAGCCTCGGCAGGCTGGGACCTGATCCATTTCCAGATCCGCCGCTTCGCTGCCGGGTCGAGTTGGGCCTGGCAGACAGGCGAGCACGAACTGGCCCTGGTCGGCCTCTCCGGCGAGGTCTCGGTCGCCTCCGACCGAGGGTCCTGGGACGGCGTCGGCGGCCGATCGTCCCCCTTCGCCGGCCTGCCCGGTGCCCTCTACCTGCCCCGCCGGACCGCGTTCACCGTGACGGCGGCGGCCGACGCCGAGTTTGCCGTCACTTGGGTCGCCACCGACCGGGACCACGAGCCCCGCCAGGTCCGGCCCGCCGACGTGACGACCGAGATCCGGGGCGGCGACAACGCCACCCGGCACATCAACGACATCCTGCCGCCCGGCTTCCCGTGCCACCGCCTGGTGATCGTCGAGGTCTATACCCCCGGCGGCAACTGGTCGAGCTACCCGCCACACAAGCACGATGTCCACCGCGAGACGGCCGACGGGGCGATCATAGAGGCGGACCTTGAGGAGGTCTACTATTTCCGGATCGATCCGCCCCACGGTTTCGCCATCCAGCGGGTTTACACCGACGAGACCTCACCGCTCCACGCGGCCGGGCTCCCGATCGATTCGGCGATCACCGTCCGGGACGGTCAGGCGGTCCTGGTCCCCGAGGGGTACCACCCTGTCACCAGCGCCCCGGGGTACACCTCCTACTATCTGAATGTCCTCGCCGGCTCTGCCCAGTCTCTCGCCAACGTCGATGACCCGGCCCACTCCGCCGTCAAGGAGCAATTCCGCTCTCGCGACCCCCGCGTGCCAATCTACCCCGTCAACGGTGCCGGAGGAGGCGGCCGATGAGCGGGACCGTCTCCACCGCGCCCCCCGATCCGACGCACGACCTGCTGACGATCGGCCGGTCGTCGATCGACCTCTACTCGCAGGATATCGGCGCGCCTTTCGAGGAGATCTCCGGCTTCGCGGCCTACGTCGGCGGCTGCCCGACCAATGTGGCCGTCGGTGCCGCCCGCCTCGGGCTGCGGACCGCCCTGCTGACCGCCGTCGGCGACGACCGGGTGGGCGACTTCATCCTCCGCTTCCTGGCCGACGAGGGGGTGGACACCGCCGCGGTCCCCCGTAAGCCCGGGCACCGCTCGTCCGCCGTGATCCTGGGCATCGAGCCTCCGGACCGCTTCCCGTTGGTCTTCTACCGCGACAACTGCGCCGACATCGAATTGACGATCGACGATGTCCTCGCCGCACCGGTCGCCACCTCGCGGGCCCTGCTGATCACCGGCACCGGCCTCTCCAAAGAACCGAGCCGCAGCGCGACCTTGTTCGCCGCTGGGCTTGCCCGGGCGGCTGGCAGGACCGTCGCCCTCGATCTCGATTTCCGGGCCGACCAGTGGCATGACCCCCGCGCCTTCGGCATCACCGTGCGCTCCGCCCTCTCGCTGGTGGACGTGGTGATCGGCACGGAGGACGAGATCAACGCCAGCCTCCTCTCCGACCCCGCCCAACTCCGGGTGACCGGTTCCCAGCACTCGGACGCTCGCGTCGGTGGCGATGTCGAGTCCGCCATCGCCACCCTGCTGGCACACGGTCCAAGTGTCCTGGTCCAGAAGCGGGGCGCGGACGGCGCCAAGGTCCACCTGGCCGGTGACGGCGCGGCCGAGCCGATCGACGTGCCCGGTTTCCCGGTGGAGGTGCAGAATATCCTCGGTGCCGGCGATGCCTTCGCCGCCGGCCTGTTGTTCGGCATGGTCCGGGGTCATGATTGGGAAACCTCGGTCCGCCTCGCCAACGCCTGCGGTGCCATCGTCGTCACCCGCCCCGGCTGCGCCAACTTCACCCCCACCCATGCCGAGGCCATGGCGTTCATGGCAACCTACGGTCCCACCTGATCCCTCTTTCCTGATCCCCGACACGTCCCGACTCCCGAATGGAGCGCCCATGTCCGGCCAACTCGACACCGTCCGACTGACCATGGCCCAGGCCCTCGTCGCCTACCTCGCTGGCCAGCGGGTGGAGCGCGACGGCGAGACCACACCCTTCTTCGCCGGCTGCTTCGGCATCTTCGGCCACGGCAACGTCGGCGGCATCGGCCAGGCCCTCCGGGCCCGGCCCGATTTCCGCTACTACCAGTCGCGCAATGAGCAGGCGATGGTTCACGCCGCCATCGCCTACGCCAAGGTCAAGGACCGCCTCCAGACCTTCGCCTGCACCTCGTCGGTCGGCCCCGGGGCGACGAACATGGTGACCGGGGCGGCGACGGCGACCGTGAACCGCCTCCCCGTCTTGCTCCTGCCGGGCGACACCTTCGCCCGCCGCAACGTCGCCCCCGTCCTCCAGCAACTGGAATCCCAGGGGACTCAGGACATCTCGGTCAACGACTGCTTCCGCCCCGTCAGCCGCTACTGGGACCGGATCTCCCGGCCAGACCAACTGCTCACCGCCCTGCCGGCCGCGATGCGGGTCCTGACCGACCCGGCCGAGACGGGCGCCGTCACCCTGGCCCTACCCCAGGACACCCAGACCGAAGCCTTCGACTTCCCCCGGGCCTTCCTCGCACCTCGGGTCTGGTCCGTCCCCCGCAACCGGCCGGACCGGCGGGCGATCGAGGCGGCCGTCGCCGCCATCCGCGCCAGCCGGGCCCCGATGATCGTCGCCGGCGGCGGCGTCATCTATTCCGGCGCCACCGACGAGTTGCGCTCCCTCGTCGAGGCGACCGGCATCCCGGTCGGGGAGACGATGGCCGGTAAGGGAAGCCTCCGCTACGACCACCCGCTCAACCTGGGGGCCGTCGGCGCGACCGGCACCTTCGCCGCCAACCGCGTCGCCGCCGCGGCGGATCTGGTGATCGGCATCGGCACCCGCTGGAGCGACTTCACGACCTCCAGCCAGACCGCCTTCGCCAACCCGGACGTCCGGTTCGTCAACATCAACGTCGCCGCCTTCGACTCGGCCAAGCAGGGGGCGCTAGCCCTGACCGGCGATGCCCGTGAAACGCTGGCCGAACTCGCGGCGGCCCTGGGCGACTGGCGAATCGAGCCCGCCTATCGCGAGGCGGCCGAGCGCCTGCATCGGGAATGGGACGCCGAGGTCGAACGGATCTACGCCAAGCGCCTCACGCCCCTGCCGAGTCAGGGGGAACTCATCGGGGCGATCAACGAGGAGGGTGATCCGGACGCCATCATCGTCTGCGCCGCCGGCAGCCTTCCCGGCGACCTGCACAAGCTCTGGCGCACACGCCACCCCAAGCAGTACCACCTGGAATATGGGTTCAGCTGCATGGGGTACGAGATCGCCGGGGGCCTCGGCGTCAAGATGGCCGCCCCCGAGCGCGAGGTGTATGTCCTGGTCGGAGACGGCAGTTTCCTGATGCTCTCGGCCGAGATCGTCACCGCCGTCCAGGAAGGGGTGGACCTGACGATCGTCCTGTTCGACAACGACGGGTACAAGAGCATCGGCGCCCTGAGCCGGTCGCTCGGCGACGATGGCTTCGGCACCCGCTACGTCTTCCCCGAGGACGGCGTCCTGCCGGGTGACGGCGCGGGTGATGCCGTCCGTACCCTGCCGGTGGACCTCGCCGCCAACGCCCGCAGCCTCGGTGCCCACGTCGTCGAGTGCGACGGTAGAGACGCCCTGGTCGCCGCCCTGAAGACGGCCCGGGATCACCGCGGCACCGTCCTGATCCACGTCCGCGACGACCGCCTGGAGGGCGTTCCCTCCTACGAGGGATGGTGGGACGTACCGGTCGCCGAGGTGAGCGATGACGAGGCGGTCCGCGAGGCTCGCCGCGCATGGGAGGCGGGCCGGGCGCGGGAGCGCCTTTTCGTCTAGAATGGCGCACCCCGGCACCCGCCGCCTGGCCACGGTGGTCAGGAATGCGCGACGGTGCGACGAAAGGAGGCCGAGCGATCCCGAGGGCATGTCCGAGGGGTGACCTTTCGAATTCCTGTCCAAGCGTCACGCGGGCAGATCATCGGTGATCTGTCCACTGCCAATGTAGGAGAAGTCACGCGATGCATCGTTTGCTCAAGACCGTCGGTTCTCTCGCCATCGTCATGATGCTCGTCATCGGCGGGATGATGACCGCCCGTGGCCAGGACGGCACCGACCGCGCCAGCCTCCGCTTCGTCGTCGTCTCCCACGGCCAAGCCTCCGACCCCTTCTGGTCCGTCGTCCAGAACGGCGTCGCCCAGGCCGGCGAGGACATGGGCGTCGAGGTCGAGTACCAGGCTCCGCCGACCTTCGATATGGTCGCCATGTCGCAATTGATCGACGCCGCCGTGGCCTCTGAGCCGGACGGCCTGGTGGTCTCCGTGCCCGATGCCGAGGCCCTGTCTCCGTCGATCCAAGCCGCGGTCGAGGCGGGCATCCCCGTCATCACGATGAACTCCGGCAGTGACGTCGCCGCCGAGCTAGGTGCCCTGAATCACGTTGGCCAGACCGAGTACGAAGCTGGTGTCGGCGCCGGTGAGGCAATGGCCGAGGCGGGCGTCACCACCGCCATCTGCGTCAACCAGGAAGTCGGCAACGCCGGCCTCGACGCCCGCTGTGAGGGCTTCACCGACGCCATCACCGAGGCCGGCGGCACCGTCGAGGTCCTCGCCGTCGAACTCACCAACCCGACCGAGGCCCAGCAGCGGGTCGAG
>CADCWH010000379.1 GCA_902806395.1 uncultured Thermomicrobiales bacterium
AGGCGTCCGGTCATCAGCAGGGTCAGCGTCACCGTCGGACCCCGGCCACCCCGACCGCCTCCTGTCCAGCGAGGGGCTCGCCTTGGCCGGGACCGGGCGTCCCGCCGCCCGGCGCCTCTCCCGCCGCCCCGCGTGGGTCACGTGCGCCACCCTTCGGTCCCGACGTGCCGTTTGGGCCCATCGTGTCAGCGGGTTCGTAGAAGGCCATGAAGGCGTCCTCCAGAGTCGGGGATTCGATGGAGAGGTCGCTAACGTGGTGGAGGGCGAGGATGGCGAGGAGGGGGTTGAGATCCCCATCGATGGCCGCCCGCAGCCGTCCGCCCTCCCGACCCAGACGGGTCGCGTTCGGGAGAGAGAGGATCGCGTCCGCGCCGGCGTCGTCGATCCGTACGTCGATCGTGCGGCGCCGGAGGCGGAGCAGGTCCGCGACGGAGTCCTGGGCCACCAAGTGGCCACCCCGCACGACCGCGACGCGCTGGCACGTCCGTTCGACTTCGGCCAGGTCGTGCGACGACATGAAGATCGTCCGCCCCGCCTCGTGACGCTCGCGCAGCAATGACTCGAAGGCCCGCTGGATGAGCGGGTCGAGGCCATCGGTCGGTTCGTCGAGGATCAGCAACTCGGGGTCGCCCTGGCAGGCCATGACCAGCGCCAACTTCTGGCGCATGCCCTTCGAGAATGTCCCGAGGCGCCGGCGGAGGGGAGCCTTGCCGAGCTCGAGGGCGTCGAGGAAGCGGTCCCGCAGGACGGGCGGCGTGCCGCTGAGGCGGGACGCGTACTCCAACTGGTCGTCACCGGACATATCGAGGTACAGCGCCTCGGGCGGGACGAGATAGCCGATGGTCCGACGGGCCGCGACACCGTCGGACCAAGTATCGAAGCCAAAGATGCGCGCCAACCCGGCGGTGGGGCGGATGAACCCGAGCAGGAGGCGGATGGTCGTCGTCTTGCCCGCTCCGTTGGGGCCCAGGAAGCCATAGGTGGTGCCGCGCGACACCACGAGATCGAGGTTCTCCAGCGCGGTGAGGGGGCCGTAGCGTTTGCCGAGGCCGGTCGTCTCGATGGCGGGGGGGTCGTGAGCGGTCATCTCGATGAGCCTAGCATCCCGGCAATGGCGGCGGCCACCGTCCGCGCCACGTCGGACCGACGCGGGTGCGGTCATGGCGCCCCCCGGAATCGGGAAACGCGGTAGGATGGCGCTTGGATACGATGATGGAGGAGACCTTGACGATGATCGGATTCCCGACGGAACAGACCGGGACAGAGACGGTGGGTTGGCCGAGCCATCGTGAGGCGCCCGTCTACAGTGAGGGGGGGATGGTCGCCTCGGCGCACCCCCTGATCAGCGCCGCCGGTCTCCACGTGCTGCGGCAGGGTGGCAACGCGGTCGATGCGGCGGTTGCCGCCGCGGCGGTCGGCAGCGTGACGATGCCGGAGATGTGCGGCCTCGGCGGCGACCTCTTCGCGATCGTCCACCGGCCGGCCGACGGCAACGGACAGGGCGGGACCGAGGGCGAGACGGTCGCTGTCTTGGGGAGCGGGATCGCACCACGGGCCGCGACGATCGAGCAGATGCGCAGTCACGGTGACGCCGATGGCGCGAGGATGCCGTACCGGGGACCGCACGCGGTGGGTGTCCCGGGCATGGTCGACGCCTACGCCCGACTGGTGGAGCGGTTCGGTACTTGGAGCTTCGCGGCGCTGCTCGAGCCGGCGATCTCCCACGCCCGGGACGGCTTCCCGCTCACGGAGGGTGGTGCCGGGGCGATCGCGACCAACGCGGAGATGCTGAGCCAATTCCCGGCCTCGAAGGCGGTGTTCCTGCCGGGAGGCGTCGCCCCGTCGGCCGGCGAGATCCTGCGCCAGCCGGACCTGGCGCGCACGCTGGCGACGCTGGCCGATGATGGGCCGGACACGTTCTACCGCGGCCACCTGGCAGGCAAGATTGCCCGGGCGCTTGGGGAGGCCGGCGGGACCATGTCCACCGAAGACCTAGCGGGTCACCAGACGGAGTTCGCCGCGCCGATCGCGACCACCTACCGGGGCTACACCGTCTACCAGACCGGCCTGCCGACCCAGGGTCTGATCCTGCTCGGCGCCCTCAACATCGTCGAGCGGTCAGAGTTGGCAGGAATGGAACCGGGCGGCGATGCCTGGATACACATCCAGGTCGAGGCGAAGAAGTTGGCCTACGCCGACCGACTGGCCTACGCCGCCGACCCGGCGTTCGTCTCGACCCCGATGGCGGCGCTACTCTCCAAAGACTGGGCGGAGGAGCGGGCGGCACGGATCGGGGAGCGGGCGGCAAGCGACGTACCGGCGGGGGAACACCGCGACGGGGACACGACCTACCTGTGCGTGGTGGATCGGGACGGGATGATGGTCTCTCTGATCCAGTCAGTGTCGGCCGCATTCGGCTCCGGGATGGTCGCCGGCGACACCGGGGTGGTCCTCAATAACCGGGTCGGCCGGGGATTCAGCCTCGATGAGGGGCACCCCAATATCTTCGCACCGGGCAAGAAGACCATGCACACCCTGAACTGCTTCCTGATCGCCGATGGGGATGGCACGCCGGTGCTGGTCGGGGGGACACCGGGCGGAGACGGACAGCCGCAGTGGAACCTGCAGACGGTCACCGGCCTGGTCGATGGCAGGATGGACGTCCAGGCCGCGATCGAGCAGCCGCGCTGGACCAGTTGGCCGGGGACGGACCCCAGTACCCTGCCCAACCCCTATGAGCTGCGCATCGAGGACCGGGCCGGGGAGGACGTCATCGCGGCGTTACGGGAGCGCGGCCACGACCTCCGGGTCCGGGGCCCCTGGGCCGGCGGCGGCGCCACGCAGGTGATCGCCCGGGACCCCTCGACCGGGGTGATGATCGGCGGCTCCGACCCGCGCGCCGAAGGCATCGCCCTGGGTCTGTGATCTGGTGGGACCACTTCGCGGGGTAGAAGTTGACATGGCCTGGTGACCGACCGGATGGGGTGCCTGCTCCCGATGGGCGCCGGGATCGCCTTCAGGCGACGAAATACCCCGAGGCGTGCAGGGCGAACAGGACGGCCTGGCCGAGAGCTAACCCCGCGAGGAGCAGCTTCCAGCGGCCGGG
>CADCWH010000380.1 GCA_902806395.1 uncultured Thermomicrobiales bacterium
GGATCGGGAACTTGGACCGAGTTCGCGCCCGGCCAACGATGGTGAGCACGCTGAGGACCCGATCTCGTCGGACCGGGGCTCGTGATGCCATGAGGTGACCATGTCGCGCGGCTGATCCTCGTGGCACCGGATCATGCCCGATCACTGATGGGGCCCCGGGCAGATCTCATCCCGGGCCCAGTCGGTCACTGGGAGAGTGGTCGAGAGCCGACCGGCCCGTCGAGACCAGCCCGTCGAGAACGGGCCGTTGCCTCCCGATTCCAGGTTCCGCTGCTGCCATTTCCCACACCCGTCCCCGGAACCGATGTCAGACGATGACGTGTTCGGTCGCGAACAGCGCGGTGGTGCCCGCCGTGTCCTGGAAGTTGGGGGCATCGGCGAGGGCGGCCGCGAACTCGGGTCCGGCCATCGCGGCGTGGTAGGCGGCCTCGTCGTCGAAGGAGAGGATCGCGACGCCGGAGACGGGCGGTTCGCCGTCCGGGGCGCCGGTAGCGGGATAGCAACGGTAGGCACGCACACCGGGTACGGCGGCGGTCAGTGGGGTGTGGTCCTCGACCCAATAGCGGGTGAAGTCCTCTGGGCTCATATCGGGGGCCTTCTGGACCAGGAACACGACGTGGAACATGGGACGCCTCCGGGGCGGTAGACGTGGCGGACGACGGACGAGGTTGGGAGATCGTCGGAGATCGTCAGACGGGAGAGGACACGGGGAGGGGGACTATCGTGTGGTGTCTGGGGTGGTGGGAGCCGTGGCTGTTGCGTTCGATCCGGTGCCCGCCTCGTCATTCGCCGGGGTGCCGGTCTTGAATCCGGGCTGTCGGTAGGCGGGGTCCGGGTATCGGTAGTAGCCCTGGCCGGTCTTCTCGCCCAGGGTGCCCGCCTCGACCATCTTCAGGAGATGGGGGGAGACGCGGTCGGTCGGGTCCTCGGCGACGGCGACGTAGCTGCGCTCGATGTCGGCGACGGTGTCGAGGCCGACGGTGTCCATCATCCCGAACGGACCGAAGCTCGAGCCGAAGAAGCCCATGAACAGGCGGTCGACATCCTCCGGGTCGGCATGTCCCTCGTCGACGACGCGTAGTGACTCCCGCTTGATCGCCCGCCAGACCCTGTTGATGATGAACCCCATGCTCTGGCCCCGGACGACTGCTACCGCGAGGCCGCAGCCCCGCCCCCAGGCGGCGCAGGCATCGATGATCGCTGGGTCGGTCGTGCCCGAACTCATCAGTTCCAGCATCGCCCGATCCCAGATCGGGGCGAAGAAGTGCGTGTTCAGCAGCCGTTCGGGGTCGGTGATGGCGTCGGCGATCCGGGCCGAGGGGAGTGACGAACTGTTCGTGGCCAGGATCGCGCCCGGGGCGAGGGCGGCCAGGTCGGCGAAGACGGCCCGCTTGACCGCTAGGTCCTCCTTGACCGCCTCGATCACCAGGTCCGCACCGGCGACGGCGGCCGCGAGGTCCGTCTCGGGGCGCAGGTTTGCCAGGGTCGATTCGAGGTCCCCCGGCCAGAACCCGGTGGCAAAGACCGGGGGCAGTTCCTCCGCCAGTTTGGTCATGGCTCCCTCGATCGCACCCGGGACGAGATCGTAGAGGGTCACTGATTGACCGTGAGCGGCGGCCATCGCGGCGATCTGGCGCCCCATCGTGCCGGCGCCGACGACGGCGATGCGCTGGGGAAGCGGGCGGGGCGTCTGGCCGTGGTCCGGGGTCATGGGGATTCCTCCATCGGTGGGGCCGCCCGTGGCGTTGCCAACGGCGCGGCACGTGGATCACTCCGGTGATGCGCCATGAACGATGGCCCGGAGTGTATCGCACCCGATTCGTCGGACACCCCCCGATCCGATCCTGCCGGAGCGATCGACTGGCCGGCCACCGGCGCGAGCACGATGAGAAGCGCGGCGTGTCGGACCAGGGCTCCGGGAATCGCCCGATGTGCCGCGACACGATGGGGTAAGGCCGCTCGGGCGTGACGGTCACGGTCATCGGACCCGATGATGGCGTTATCTGTGACCCTCCCCCAGTCGTTGACGCCTCCCGACCTGCGTGATAGGGTCACGCGTCGGGAGCGCTGCACACCAATGGGCCGCGAGCGCAAGTTCGTCGTGCTTCGGTGTGCGCCGTCCGGCACGATGGCAATTCCAGATGGTCCAGGGCCGCGTCGTCGCGGTCGGGGCACCAATGCTCGCACGGCGACCCGTGCCGAGTTGGAGGGACGATTGATGGCTCACGGAGAACGTTTCATCTCGCGACGCGGATTCGTCGGTGGCACGGCCGGCCTCGGGGCGGCCGTTGCGGTCGCCGGGCGACTGCCCCGGGTGGCCGCCCAGGCGACGCCCGGCCAGGCGTCGCCCGCTGTCGAGGTGACGGACACGATCCAGGTCGGGATCGTGACGTCGCAGTCCGGCCCGCTGCAGACCTATGGTGAGCAGTATTTGGCCGGGTTCGAGATCGGCCTGGCCTACGCCACGGGCGGCACAGGCGTCATCAACGGGCACCAGATCGCCTACGAGGTGATGGACGACACCGGCGTGCCGGATGTCGGGGTCAACGCGGCCATCGACCTCATCGGCCAGGGCTACACGATCCTGGCGGGTTCGGTCGTCTCCGGCGTCGCGCTGCAGATCGCGCCGCTCGCCGAGCAGAACCAGATCCTGTTCATCAGCGGCCCGGCGGCGACGGACGGCCTCACCGGGATCAATGAGTACACCTTCCGCTCCGGTCGCCAGGTCACCCAGGATGTCCTGACCGCCCGGTCGTATCTGGAGACACCGGAGGGGCAGACCGCGATCGTTTTCGCCCAGGACACCGCCTTCGGTCAGTCCACCGCCGACGCGGTGTCGGCGATCTTCGGCGAGGCGGGGACCACCGTGGACCGCATCCTGGTCCCGCAGGACGCCCGCGACTTTGCCCCGTTCGCCCAGCAGGTTCTCGATAGAGAGCCGGACCTCCTCTTCATCGCCTGGGCCGGCACGACGGCGACCGCGATGTACACCGCCCTCGACAACCAGCAGGTGTTGACCAGTACCCGGGTGGTGACCGGACTTGATATCCGGGCGACGTACCCGATCTTCGGCCCGGGCGCCGGAGACATCTCGTTCATCTCCCACTACGTCTACCAGGCGCCCGACAACGAGGCCAATACCTTCCTGATCGAC
>CADCWH010000381.1 GCA_902806395.1 uncultured Thermomicrobiales bacterium
CCATGCGCCGAACAGGAGCCGGCCGATCCGGTGACGATCGTCGGCCGCCGGGTCGGGGAGGACCGCGGGTCTAGGGCAGCGGCCACACGTGGTCCCGAAAATGCCTGGCGCTCCGCCGTGCAGGTCATCAACCGGATGCCGTACCGGCTGACATGACGCCACCTGTCGCATCCCTGGGGTGCGTTGCGCCCGCCCCCCGCACTGCCGTGACTGATTAGGCTGGATCGCCATCCTGTTAGGCTGGATCGCCATCCTGGTCTCGGTCGTCTAGGCATCCCTTGAGACACGTGCTTGATGGGCAGTGCCCGCTCTCGCCCGAGCGATCACCCCATCGTCCGCCCGACCCCCCACCTGCGATCACGATCGGACCGGCCCGGGCCCGACCCCGTCCTCGCCCGGCGTGGGAAAGCGTCGGTCGGGGTTGGATATTCGGGTCGGCCTCGGTCCCATCCCGCTCCCCGCACCACTCTCCGGTGGCCCTTCGGTGTCCCCGGAGGGTGCCTGGTCGGCCACTCCATCACCCGGTTCCGGCGGGTTCATCGCGCCCGGTGGCACGACCCCGGCTTCCACGACGACGGGGCGCCCACCAGGACCGCCAGATCCCGGGGTGGCTGCCGTGGAGGCCGGGTCCAACGGCGAGGACACGGGCCAGGGACGCGGGGTGCCCGCCGCGCCACGGACGTCCGACGCCGATCTACCATCCCGCGCCACGGCCGTGGGCCTCTCCCGGGCGCCTGGTGGCCTGGGCTCATTTGGCGTCAGACTCGCCATCGTACCGGAGTCTCCGTCCCTCCTTGGGGCGGAAGTCGACCCAGCGGGCACATCCGACCATCCCCGGTCCGGCATAGGTCGGTAGGGGTCGATCGTCGGCGTTCGGTCTCCCGGCTCCATCGGTCGTCCGATGCCCGGGCCAGGGGACGAGACTGACTGTCCCGTCGCGGCGTTCACCGGGCCGCCCCGGGGCTGCGGAGGTAACGACCGCCGGTTGGAACGCA
The DNA here is from genome assembly GCA_902806395.1 of uncultured Thermomicrobiales bacterium. Next base: position 996 of record CADCWH010000381.1, read on the forward strand.
GCCTCCCGGCCGTCGCCATCACCCACCTCGGCAGCCTCGCCGACCGACTCCACTGACCTCCCGGAACGCCACTGCCACGGTCCGCCCGGCCCGCCACATCGGCCAACGATGCCGCTCTCTGGGGCCTGAAGCGAGCCGTCGGCGGCGGCGCGGCCGGGGCCGCGGCAGCGGGAACCGGGGCCGGGCTACTCTGGGCCTCCCGCCCGTAGATCTCCCGACCGGTGTCCCTCACCTCGGGGGCACGGTGGGTTTGGGTCACAGTGACCGGCAGCACCGGACTGGATGTCTCCGTCGCAGAGGCCATCCGACTCCCGGCTCGTCCGTCAGGCCCGGCCAGGCCCGGCGTCGTCTCCCAGGCTGGCCCGCCCGCGGGGTGCAACGCGGCGCCCTGCCCACGGTCTCCGGGGTCATCGCGATAGTCAGTCCCGACCTCAGGCTGACGCATCACCGTCGCCGCCGCGACGATCGCCGCGTGGACCAGCACCAGCAATCCCCACGGCACGACGATCCACGGGGCCGGGAATGCGAGTCCGGCGGGGTCCCGGATCACGCCCCGGACCAGGAGTCCGAATGCCGACAATAGGTAGATCCCGGCATGCGTCGTTAACGGCCCGGACCCCAAGATGACCCGCTCGACCTTGGCCAAGGCTACTGTCGCGTCGATCCCGCCTCGTGCCATGGCCGCTCCCCCTGACCATTCCCCTCGTTCTCCCCGCACGCCCCCGTCGACGTCCCACCCTCGACGCCCGTCGCTGAGTCGAACATCCACGTCACCGAACCGAGCGACCAACGCCACGCCAGCCCATCCCGACGTTGGGGCTTCGCCGCGGCGCCAGTCCCGGCACCCCAGATGTCAGGACCGGGTCGTCGTCGCCAGCGAGTCGCGGCCAGTGCTCGACGGGCCCGGGTCGGGGGCACCGAGGATGCCGTTGATCCGCTCCAGGTGGATGCGGTCGTTCTGCAGCAACTGTTCTATCCGGTGGGTGATCGTCTTGCCGCCTTCGATCGCCTGCGTCCACTCGTCGGCGGCCAGTCCCCGAAGCATCGCCAGGGTCGACTCCCGCGCGGTGCCGAACTGGGACAGCATGACGTTGGTGGTGTCCTGGCCCTCGTGCTCGGTCCCGATCACCGGAGCCTCATCGTGGAGGAACTCCGGCATCGGCACGCCCGTGATCCGCTCCTTCAACGCCTGGGAGAACCGCAACTCGCTGTCACGCAGGCGCTTCACCACCTCCCGCACGCTGCCGTCCCGCCCACTGGCCATGGCCAGCCGATCCTCGGGCATGGGACGGACCTGCATGTTGAGGACCCGGTAGGTGGCGATCAACCCCTCGATCAGCGACTGCTCCGACGTGGTCTTGGTCTGGTCCGACATCGCGTCTCTCCTCAACGATTCCCTGTCGCGTGGCGTCAGGTGGTAGTCGTCCGGGGCCGTGGCGTCGCGCAACGGGTCATCTGCGGTGAGGGCCGGGGACGCGGCCCACGTCCCATCCGGCATCCCCGTTCCCGGCGGATTGTAGCAGTCACCCCGACGGTCGGCCCTCGCCTTCTCAGCGAGACCCCGCACGATCCTCGCCCCTCCGTCAAGCCGCCGTCCCGGCGACGCCCCCACCTCGCAGCCGTCCCCCCGCCTAATAGCGCCTGATCCACCTGTCCGGACGGGCGATCGACCACCACGGGGCGGCTCGGTCCCGCCCGTCTCCCGAACAGGGCCCCGACCGCGGCCGGATCGGCACCCGAGGCGTGTCCACCCGCCCCACGGGTGCTAGACTGACCACGCCTCGGGCGAGCGTGGCCGTGCTGCGCCGTGCCGTGGGTGAGCGGTTCGATCCGATCGGTGAGCGACGACGAGGGGAACGAGACGACCATGGGTTTGGGCATCAGTCGTGACCGCGTCGCCCCCCGTACCCCACTACGCTGCCCCGTCTGCAGCGGGCCGCTGGACGGGGTGTTGGTGCGTGACCTCGGCGGCGTGACCGGCAATCTGGTCTGGGAGATGCACGCGGGCCGCTGCCCGGAGCACGGCTGGTTCCAGGCCGAGGTCATCTCGCGTCCGCCCCGCGAGATCTTCCCGGTCGACCGTCCCTTCGGTGCCACTCGTCGCCTGGTCATCGATGGCCAGGAGGTCTACGCCTTCCCGACCGCCTGGAACAGCGTGCCCCAGGCCGAGAAGCTCAAGCGCACGCCCGATCCCTTCGACGCCGATTACTGGCGAGCCGAACCGCTCACCGGCGCCGCCATGGATGACCGCATCCGCTGATCCTCTCTAGACTGCACGACCGGCCCTCGTTCTTCTCACTTCCGCCCCCTCTGCAAGGCCCCTCATGCGACATCCCACGCCGACCGACCCCCGGGAGACCTCCGACGCGCCGCTTGGGCCCGGTGGCGTGGGTGGAGACCGCCGCCCCGGTCTCACCCCATTGACCCTATTCCTGGTCCTGCTCCTCGCCTACGTGATGATCCAGATCCAGCTCGTCCTGATCATCACGCTGCTGGCCCTCGTGTTCGCCACGGTCATCGAACGGCCCGTCCAGCTCCTGGAGCGCCGCTACGTCCCCCGCGCCGCCGCGATCCTCGCCGTCTACGTCGGCATCATTGGGACGGTGGTCCTGCTCATCGTCGGCATCGTGCCGACCGTAGGCGAGGAGGCCGGGAACCTCCGTGACCAGCTACCCGGTCAACTCCGGGAGTTGGAAGCCGAATGGCGCGGCAGCGCCAACCCCATCCTCAGCGGTACCGGTGCCGACCTGATGGATCAGGCCCAGACCGCACTCGACCGCCCGCCCGAACCACCCCAGGACGCCGCGGTCGGCATCCTGGCCGGCATCGTCGGCGGCATCGTCGGCGCCCTCGCGATGCTCGCCATCACCTTCTACTACATGATGGAGAAACCCCTCCTCAAGAGTTTGATCCTCGACCAGATGTCCGGCCCGGCACGGGCCCGGACCGCGAAGGTCTGGGATGACGTCGAGAACAAGGTCGGCGGTTGGGTCCGGGGGCAGTTGACCCTCTGCCTGATCATCGGGCTCCTGGCCACCGTTGGCTACGGCATCCTGGATGTCCGTTTCTGGCCTGTCCTCGGCCTGATCGCCGGCATCACCGAGATCATCCCGATCATCGGCCCCTGGCTCGGCGGCATCCCGGCTGTCATCGTCGCCCTCACCGACGGCTGGCAGAAGGCCGCCTTCGTCGTCGGCTTCATCGTGATCCTCCAATTGCTGGAGAACACCGTCCTCGTCCCCCGCGTGATGCGCGGTGCGGTCGGCCTGACCCCCTTGACCGTCTTCGTCGCCGTACTGGCCGGGACCACCTTCATCGGGCCGGCCGGGGCGGTCCTGGCGATCCCGATCGCGGCCCTGATCCAGGTCGTCCTGACCGACTACCTCGACGCCCGCCGCCTGGCCCGCCACGCCCCGGGCGAGACCGCCGCTGGCTGGCGCTGGATGCGCAGCGCCCTCTCACCGTCTCGCTCGGTGGAGCCTGGCATGGCCGGGCCCAACCGCGGGTCGCCGCCGCACCGAACGGCGAGCGGTGCCCCGTATCCCGGTGAAGACCGTCCGTCTCCGGCTGCCGTCACCCCGGCCACCGTTCGCCCGACGCCCGCCGAGGTCGGCACCGGCCCTCTGGCCACCGGGCCCCGGGCGGGGACGGACCAGGCGGCCCCCACCGATCGGCCGTCCGGGTCCGCCCCCACCACCCCGACCGCCAGCCGCCGCGGCGCGGCATGGTCCCGTGAGGTCCTCCAGCGTCGCGCTGGCCGCCCGGCCACAGCGCCCCCGACCGCCGCCCCGAACGGCGCTCCCGAGCCCACCGATCCAGACCCGACCGGCTGATCTGGCCTCCACCCCAGGTTCGGACCCTGTCCCATCATGGACTGCCGGTCGTCACCTGGCCGAGAAACCGGCGGCCCCTCGTCAGCCCGGCCCGCCCCCCGGCCCGGGTCGGGGTCGCGGCGGCCGGATCAGGAGAGAGATCTCCTCGTCCAGGATCTCGAAGACGTAGCCACCGACCGTCGCCACCGCCGGCGAACTGATCTCCCCCCACCGCACCTCGACTGGCACCCCTCGCACCGTCACGATCCGGGTGGCCTGCATGCTGAAGGCGTAGCGCGGGTTGCGGTAGATCATCCGCGTCCCGCCCACCTCTTCGACTGCGTCCCGCGCCAGGCCGAACGCCTCGGCCTCGTCGAGCTGGGGTCGCGGCGGGAAGGGCGGTGTCTCCGGTCCGGGCTCGGTCATGGCGCGTGGTCCTCGGTCGGGCGGGAGACGTGGATAGGGGGTCAGGCGGGCCTCCCCGGAGGCTCACCATACCATTCTCTCCTCACCCCTCATCGTTCTGCCCTACCCGGCGTGGCGTCTGGCCGGAGAGCAGCTCTTGACCTCGCCGGTGATCGGACCCACGAGGATTCTGTCGAGGGTGACCATCGCCGGAGAATCGCGAGCCTCGACCCCCCACGCGGGATGTCGATGTCCTGGCCCGCCCGAGAGAGGCGGTGGTGCGGCCGACCTCAGTCACCCAACCGTGGGTCGAAGGCGTCACGGATCCCGTTGCCGACCAGGTAGAGCGCCAGTGAGGTGATGTAGATCATCGCGCCCGGGATGATGACCTTGTCGGGATGGGCCCGGAGGAACTGCGTGGCCTCGCCGAGCATATTGCCCCAGGACGGGGTGGGCACCTGGACGCCGATGCCGAGGTAGCTCAGCGCCGCCTCGTCCACGATCAGGACCGGAATCGCGATCGCCGCATAGATGACGATCAGGGGCATCACATTCGGCAGGAGGTGGCGGGTCAGGATCTGCCGCGAGGGAACGCCGACGACGCGCGCCGCCTCGATGTACTCCCGCCGACGCAGGGACAGCACCTCGCCCCGGATGATCCGGGCGATCCCCGGCCACGAGACGCCGGCCAGGACGAATGCCAGGCCAACCGGACCCGGACGGTAGAGGGTCGTGATCAGGATCAGCAACGCGAGCCCCGGGATGGCGAGCAGCACGTCCACCAGGCGCATCAGCACGGAGTCGACCCAGGCGCCGAAGTACCCCGAGACGAGCCCGACCCCGCCACCCAGGATCAGGGTGGAGAAGGTCGCCAGGAAGGCGATCATCAGGGAGACGCGGCCACCGTAGGCGAGCCGCGTCAGGATGTCCCGGCCGTTCCCGTCGCTGCCGAGCAGGTAGCCATTGGTCATCGGCGGGGTGAGCTTGTCCGCGAGGTGGTTCTCGCTGTAGGTGAACCCGGTCACGTACCTCGAGATGAGACCCGCGCTGAGGACGAACAGCCCAATCAGCGCGATGATCGTGAGCGAGCCGAGGGCGAGGTGGTTCCTGCGAAACTGGTTCCAGGAACGCCGGTAGAAGCCTGGTGTCTTGCGCAGCTCGGCGCGCCCGAGCGCTCCGAGCCCCGGTTCCGGCTCCCGCGTCCGTGTCCCCGGTCCGCTCCGCGGGTCCTCGGTCAATGCTCTCGATCGACGGGCCTGCACCATCGCCGTCACCGCTCCTGATTGATGCTCTCCCTCGGTTCCGGACCCGTCGAAATCAGTCGTAACGCACGCGGGGATCGAGGATGCCGTACATGACGTCGGCGACCAAGTTGCTGACCATGGTGAGCACGGCGAACAGGAGTGTCGTCCCCATGACCATCGTATAGTCGCGTCGCCCGACCGCCTCGATCGTCAGCCGACCCATCCCGGGCCAGGCGAAGATATTCTCGATGATCAGCGCACCCGCGAACAGACCCGGGAGCGACAGTCCGACCAGGGTCACCAGCGGCAGGAACGCATTGCGGGCGGCATGTCGGTAGATGACGGACCGGTGACCCAGCCCCTTGGCCCGAGCTGTCCGCACGAAGTCCTGCCCCAGCGTCTCCAGCATCTGTGACCGGATATAGGCCGACCACCCCCCGATCTGGACCAGGGCCAACGACAGGGTAGGCAGGACCAGGTGCTGTGCCCGGTCGAGGAACCCGCCGCCGTCCCGCGGCGACGTCATACCGCCGACGGGCAGCGAGGGCAAACCCCACTCCCGGAACTTCAGCGAGAAGAGGATCACCAACAGCAGTGCGAGGTAGAACGTCGGCATGGCATACATCACGACCGCCGCCAGGCTGGCGGAGTGGTCGAACCAGGTCCTGTACCGGTCCGCGGCATAGATCCCGAGCGGCACGGCCACCAGCAGCGCGAGCGCGAGTGAGGAGATGGTCAAGAGGAGCGTGTTCGGCAGCACGTCCATGATTCGACCGGCGACCGGCACCTCGTTGTGCATCGACACCCCGAGGTCGCCGCGGACCAACTCGCCGAGCCACTCGACGTAGCGCTCCGGCCACGGTCGGTCAAGCCCGAGCTGGCGCTCGAGCCGGGCTGCGTCCTCGGGCCGGAACTTGGGATTGGCACGGAGTTGGGTGACGGGACTGCCCGGGATCAGATTGATGATGGCGAAGGTCAGAAACGTCACCCCGAGGAGCAGCGGGATCATCAGCAGCAGGCGTCGCACGATAAACGGGATCATCGGTCACCCACCCACCGACGAGATCGGTCAAGCCGGGGCCGGGGGCATGATGCCCCCGGCCCCGGCGACACGATTACTCCTGGATCCAGACGTAGGTCAGTTCGACGCCCCACGGTCCTGGCGTGTAGTTCTGCAGCCGGTCATTGTAGGCGACGATATCTTGGCTGAAGTGGGTGACGATGATTGGCACGTCCTCGTTGACGATGTTGGACGCCTCGATCAGCAACTGCGCTCGCCGCTCCTCGTCGAACTCGCGACGTGCCGCGTTGTGGATCTCGTCCAGTTGCGGGTTGCAGTACCGCATGTCGTTGAAGCCGACCTGGTACTGGTCGCAGCCGAACATCGCGTCCTGGATGAAGCTGGCGTCCCAGACGAACCCGTACTGCGCGACCGCGAAGGTCGGGGTGGTGGTGGTCGCCTCGATCAGCGCCGGGAACTCCAGGGCCCGCGGCGTCATCTCCACCCCGATCTGGCCCCAGGCATCCTGGATGTAGGCCA
>CADCWH010000382.1 GCA_902806395.1 uncultured Thermomicrobiales bacterium
CGTAGCTGACGGTCGTGCCGGGCGGCAGGTCACGCAGGGCTCGCCAGACGCGGCGCTGGAAATCGGTGCCCCGGATGTCGAGGGGGATCTCGGCTGTGGACGAGGCCGCGTACGAGGTCGCTCCCATGGCCGACACATCAGGCTCCCCTCCTCCGCCGGTCGTCGCAGGCGTCGGCAGTCCACCTGGGTGCTCGACCAATTTGGCGACTTGCCGGACCCAGCGGGCGAATGCCTCGTCCGGGTCGGCCAGGACGGCATTCGGGAACCGGTCCCGCAGGCGGTCACGCAGTTCTTCTTCGGAGTCGCCGAACTCGACGGCGCTGACGCCCCGGTCGGTGCCCGCGACGAGGACCCAGCCCAGGGCGCAGGGCTCGATCGCGACCCGCATGGTGACGCCCTGCCCGCCGGCCCTGACGGCCCGGGGACTCATGCCCAGGGCTCCGGCGTCGCCGTCGTAGGCGCGGCTGGAGGAACCGTAGCCGGCGTCGTAGATGGCGCGGGTGACGGTGGCGTCCGGCTCGTCCCGAAGGCTGTCCTGCCAGCGGCGGAGGCGGAGAGCGGCGGCGTAGGCGCGGGGCGAGAGGCCGTGGGCGGCGGTGAATCGGCGCTGGAGGTGGGTCGGGCTGAGGCCGACGGCGGCACCCAGTGCGGCCAGGGTGGGCGGGGTGTCGGCGGCCTCGATGATCGCCTTGGCACGGTTTACGGCCGCGGCACCCCGGTCGGCGGCGCCGGGGTCGTCCGGGCGGCAGCGGAGGCAGGCGCGGAACCCGGCCGCCCGGGCCTCGGCGACGGTGTCGTAGAGGCGGACGTTCTCGGGCTTCGGCGTGCGCGATGGGCAGCCCGGCAGGCAATAGATTCCGGTGGTCAGGACGGCGACGATGAACCCCTCGTCGCCGCGGGCGGTGCGGTCGGCGACGCGGCGCCAGCGGGGGTCATTGGCGGTCGGGATGGTGGGAATCAGCATCGAGACCTGGCCGATCTCCGGGGAAGTGGGCGTCGAACTCGTCGTGGACATGGTCGTGGCCTCTCCGGTGTTCGCGGTCGCGGGGGACGTGTCGGTCTGGGTCACCATCGTGGTCACCATGGTGGGCGTCCGCTCCTCGCTTGGTGATCGTCCCGTTGCCGGTCGGGCGGTCAGGGTCGTCGGGTGATGGGTGGGGGTGCCCGTTGCGGCATCAACGGCAGTGAAGGGAGTGGTGGTCATATCCGGCCCTCGGGTGGGATCGCCCGGGCCGGGCGGGGATGGCCGGGACGGCTGATGGGGCGGCCGACCAGGGGTTGGATCCTGCCGTCGGTGGTCAGGAGGCCGAGGCCGATCAGGGCCATACCGGCGAGTTGGCGACCGGTGAGGCTCTCGCCGAGGAAGGCGACACCGAGGACCGTGGCGCTGACCGGGATCAGGACGGTGACCAAGGTCGTATTGGTCGCCCCGGCCCGGGCCAGGAGGCGGAAATAGATCAGATAGGCGACGGCGGTGCAGGGGATGGCAAGTCCGAACAGGGCCGCCCACGTCCCGGGACCGGGCACGCCCCGTTCCCAGGGCCGTTCGGCGAGCAGGGCTAGGGGAAGCATGAACAGGGTGGAGGCGGTCATCTGGCCGGTGGCGATGACGAGCGGCGCCGTCCCCCGCAGGCGGCGGCCGAAGACGCCGGCGCAGGCGTAGGAGAGCGAGGCGACGAGGATGGCGAGCTGGGCTAAGGCGACTCCGGCCGCGCCACCGGTCAGGGCATCGGGCCCGACCAGGACGACGACCCCTGCCAGGCCGACGAGGCCACCGGCGACGGTGCGGGGCAGGAGGCGTTCGTCCCGGGTGGCGAGGTGGGCGACGACGATGGCGAACAGCGGGGTCGTGGCATTGAGGATCGCGGCCAGGCCGCTCTCGAGCCGGGTCTGACCCCAGACGATCAGGATGTAGGGGATGGCGTTATTGAGGACACCCAGCACGAGGAACGGCAGCCATCCCGGCCCGATCGGCGGCAAGGCGTAGCCCGAGACCCGGACCGCGGCCAGCAGGGTGACGGCCGCCAGGACGACCCGGCCGGCGACCACGGTCAGCGGGTCCCAGGCCTCCAGGAGCACTTCATTGAAGAGAAATGACACGCCCCAGATCGTCGAGAGACTGAGCAGCAACGCCCACTCGACCCGTCCCATCGCTTGTCCCGGACCCGACCCCGATGCCATCCCCGTCCTCCCCTCCCCTGCCCGCCCGGCTGACCCGGGCGCCGAATCTCATGGTCCCAGTATCCGGCACCGGGCAGCGCCTGACGATCCGATTCTTGCGTTCAGGGTCGGGAAGAGGCGGGATGGGAACGCATAGGGAACGGGAGGTCTGGTCACGCGCGCGATGGCCCGTCATGGCGATCGTGAAACGGGCGAGGGGCACGATGGACAGCGGTCTTCCCGGTCGGCTCGGGCCGCGACTCATGGCTATGGGAATGCCCGGACACACCTGGGCCGGGGTCAGTCCTGAGATCCCCTCTGGTCCTGACAGCAGTTGACGCGGGCTATCGATGTCGTCCCTTCGGCCGGTCCGCCGCGCCAGGGTTCCCGGCCGGGGACTGCCTGGCGTGACTCGGGACAGACGACGGATGATCGCCGTGGTCGCGTATCGGGGCTCGTCAGGGCTTGGAGAGAAACCAGTCGCGGTCACGATGCTGATTCTGGCCGCTCTATCACGTTGTCCGCGCTCCTCGACCGCCACCTGACAAGGCTATCCCGGCAGCCTCACCCCCGCCCCGGTGTACGATAGGCGCGGCGCGGTCCGCATCGTGGTGGTCGGACCCCGGGTGGCTGCCTGTCTGGAGGAACGACCGTCGATGGCTGTTGAACGCGAGCTTGCCCCGTCCCCGTCGTCCGAGTCGGCCGCCGCGTCGGCCTCCGAAACATCACCGTCGGGGGCGGAGCCGTTGCCCGGGGCGAATGGCGCGGTGGACGTTCTAGAGGCCGGGGGGATGCCGGGCGACAGTCGCGAGCCGGTCCGGATGGACGTGCCCAACCCGCCCGGACCGGTGTCGGTCTCGCCGGACGGGGCGACGCTGGCCTACCTGGTCCGGGCGGGGACCGGGTTCCGGCTGGAGCTGTGCCCGGCCGGGGGCGGGGGGCCGACCACGTTGGACCTGCCGTTCTCGCCGCTGCCGGACGAGGCGGCCGAAGGGGAGCCGGGCACCGGCGAGGGTCCGGCCTGGTCACCGGATGGACGGCGGCTGGCCGTTGCCGGAGCGCACCCTGGGCACGCCGGGTCAGCGATCTGGCTCGTCGTGGTGGAGACGGGCGAGAGTCGATTGCTCGTCGATCACCGCGCGGCCGACCGGGGCCCGCGCTGGTCGCCGGACGGGGCGCTGGTCGCCTTCACCTCCCGGCCGGAGGGACGGGCCGACACGGTCTGCATGGCGTTCGCCGACGAGCCCGGCCCGGCGATCGCCCTCACCGACGGACGCCAGGACGACCGCGACCCGGCCTGGTCGTTCGATGGCTCGCTGCTGGCCTTCCGCCGGCGGCACGGGGAGGTCTCCGGCGACCATGACCTGTGGGTGGCGACCCTGGCGACCGGCGAGTTGCGCCAGTTGACCGGCAAGCCGGGCAAGGCCGGTCTGGGCGGCAAGCCCGCCAACCGATGGGGCTTGCGCTGGGCGCCGGACCGACTCCAGATGGCCTACGTCACCGACGAGCGGGAGTGGGACATCATCGCGGTGATCAACGGCGAGAACGGGGCGGGCTGGACCCTGGCCGGGGAAGCCGGCGATAAGGCCGACCCCCGCTGGGACCCGGCCGGCAAGAAGATCCTCTATACCCGGAGCCAGGGGACGACCACGGCCTGCTGCGTCAAGGGCACCTCGGCCGCGACGGCGACTGTCCTGGACCCCGGCGACGGCGTGGCGTCCTCGCCGCGCTGGCTCGGCGAGGGGCGGGTGGTGTACCGGTTCGGCGATCCCCGACGGGCGGCGACCCTGGTCGTGCAGGACGCCGTCGAGGGCGCGACCCGGATCACGCTGCCCGCGCCCGAGGGAACCATCCCGGTCACCAGCGTGACGGCGGGTGAGGACGCCGGGGTGACGACGGCCGACGGGGCCACGCCGTTGACGGGCGATGGGTCGCCAGCCGAGGCCGATGGCGCCCCGGAGGTGACCCCACCGACCGCCGCCTCTCCCGATGCCCCTTCCATAGAAGGGGACGCGTCGGAGGGGACCGAAGTACCCACCGCGGATGCGGGACGCGGGTTGCCTGAGCCGATAGCGGGGTACGTGACGCCGGGGTCGTTCGAGGTCGAGGTCGACGAAGGGGTGACGCTCTCCGGGTTGACCTACCGGCTGCCGGAACGGTCCGGTCCGGCCCCGGCGGTGATCTCCCTGGGGGATGGCCCACCACGTCGGCACGGGTCGGAGGTCCAGCCACTGGAGCAGGGCCTCGCCGCGGCCGACCTGTGGGTCTATGCCCCGAACGGGCGCGGCATCGCCGGGTACGGGCGGTCGGTGAGCGACACCCAGGCGGCGATGGCTGACCAGGAGGTCGAGATCGGCGACCTGGTGACGGTCGCAGTGGCGGTCCGAACTCGCGAGGGCGTCATCGACCAGGCCCCCGCCTTCGTCGGGCGGGGCTATGGCGGGACCCTGGCACTGCTGACAGCCGGGCGGCCGGGACTGGCCCGGGCCTACGTGGCGATCGACCCTGTGGCCGACTGGGACCAGGAACTGGACGAGGCGGACCCGGCCTGGCGGGCCTGGATCACCGAACATTTGGGGGTGCCGGCGGTCCAGCGCGGCCGGGTGGCGACCCACACCCCGACGACCTACGCGGGCCTGCTGGACGGGCCGGTGTTGCTGGTCGGTACGGGTGACGCCTCCCCCGGGCGGGCGGCCCAACTGCGGGGTTTCGCCGCCCTGCTGGACGAACTTGGCGTCTCGTACGAGTTGGCGGAGGTGCCCGCCGGGGAGTCGCCGGATGCGGTCGCCGAGCGAGTCGCGGAGTTCCTGCGGGGAGCGTTGGCACCAGATCCGATGACCGGGGCCGAGCCGGAGACAGCAGACGACGAGGTCGGCGGTCGCGCCGAGCTTCCCGTGGATGAGGGCGCCAGCGACGAGACAGTGGGCGACGGGGGCACCGAGCCAGCGCGGGGATGAGGGGACGTGGCACCCCACGGGGGTGATCCGAAGACGCGACCGTGGGCGCGGGAGGGCCGTGGGTGGTCGGATGGCATGGGGAGATGGAGCGACCACGGGTCGACCGGTGACTCGGTGCGTGACATCCAACCATGGCCTCGGGATGCCGGACGCAGCGAGTGGCTCCCCTGCGAAACGTCGTGACCACCATGTCGATTCTGGCACCGAGACGATGTCCCGGATGGTTGAGCACACAGATGCGGGGGTGCAGCGAGCAGCGCCCCTCAGGACGCGACTTCCCGAGCGATCGAGCGTCTGACCCTGCTCCTGGCGAGGGACCGTTCGGGAGGCCGGGCCACCGATCGGTCGGAGGTTTGCCGGGGCCGCGGGCGACCGCCCGGGCAATGTGCCGCTCTCGATGAGAGGCCGGTCGTATCGGGGTTGCGTCGTCGCCTTTCCCGTCCGTGGTCTGGTCCGATGGTCGCCGCGACCGGGCGATGATGGCGGGAGTTGGCTGATGTCCCATCGCACGCGTCCATCCCCGTAGATCACCGATGTGCCGGTGTCTGATTTGGACCCTTGGCCCGGGCCACGGGCTGGATCGTCATTAACCTCGCAAGGAATACGTTCGGCCAGGATGCAGTCTTCCACCGGGTCCACGATCTGGCGGCGAGCGATCCGACTGGTCATCTGATATGATGCGGCCCGCTTGAGACATCAGCGAAGATGCCCCAACGATCGCGCCCGGGCACGGGCGGAGCACCGACGCCCCAACGTCTATTGGAGACGCACTCGACTCGAGGGATCGGTCCAGATGACGCA